>JAEWEX010000413.1 GCA_023389135.1 Pseudomonadota bacterium
GATCCCGTCTCGTGTCCCGGAACACCGGCAAGTGCTCGGACCCGAGTAGAATCAACGCCATGCAACCCGTCCAGAAAAATTAAACCGGACACCCGTGGGCTCGACCGGAGCATCCAGCTTGACCTGCTGCTCAAGGGGAAGCTGGGCCCTCCGGTCGAGCCGGAGGGCGACGGAGGGTGGGGCCCGTGTCGCGGGGAACGGTCCGCAATGACACCGTCATGCTCCGGCTTGACCGGAGCATCCAGCTTGGCCTGCTGCTCAAGGGGAAGCCGGGCCCTCCGGTCGAGCCGGGGGGCGACGGCGGGTGGTCAGGCGCTGCGGCGAGGGGCGGTGGCGCCCATGTCGAACAGCATCTGGGCGACCACAACGGCCGTCGGCGCGTTGACGGCGGTGGCGTCCGCTCCCACCTGCTGCGCCAGCGCCGGGTCGGCCAGGAACACAGGGCCGCCGACCATGACGCCGATGGCGCGGTTGCAGGAATGCCGGCGGATGGCGGCGATGGCGGCCTTCAGGTCGTCGAGATGGCTTTCCGAGCCCAGCGTCAGGCCCGCCACGGCGAACCACTGCGACCGCACCAGCGCCGCCATGTCGCGGGCCGTGGTCCAGGGCGCGGACTGCACGCCCCAGCCACCGGCGCGCAGGAACTTCTCGACCATGGCGGCGCCGAAGGAGTGCTGCTCGCCGGCGGTTCCGGTCATGAGCACGCGGCGGCGCTCCACCAGAGCCGGGATGTCGCAGGTGCAGTTGAAGATCGCCAGCAGCTCCTGGAGATGGCCGAGGCCCAGCGTGACATCGATGAAGTCGCACTCGTCGCGCTCCCACATCACGCCGAGATGGCGCGCCGCGGGCTCCAGCAGCTCCACGAACAGCGTCTCCATGGGCAGCCCGCGCTCGCGCAGCGAGGTGACGAAAGCCGCCGCGGCGTCGATGTCGGGCCCCATCACCAGATGGGCGAGGTCGGACACCTCCCCGTCGCTCGGCGGCGCGGCGGCATCCGGGGCCGGCCCGGCGGCGGGATGCAGCGCGGCAAGGCGCGGGATGATCTGGGCGGAGATGATCCGCGCGAGACGGGCGTGCCGCTCGGCGGCGTCGTCGCGCTGGCGTATCTCCGGAGCGACGAAGCGAAATCCTGCCGCCGCGAAATCCTGGCTGTCGAACCGGTAGGAGAGCTGAGCAGAACTCGCGGTGTCCACCGGAAATCCCCCCATCTTATTTGTATTATGCTTCGGTCGCCGCCGCGCCGACGAAGATATCCCCCCGACATGCTTTCGATGCGACGATCCCGAATGCTAGTGCAGAGAAATCGCCGGCGAAAGGCATCATAAATGCAGAACTCAGTTGGGATTTGCTGCTCCGCAAAAATCCCATGGCCCGCCGCCGGGGCGTCCCGGCGCTCCTAGCGCGCTCCGGCCGGCGCCAGCGTCAGGGCCGGGGCGTCCGGCCGGCGGCGCAGCATATCCTCCAGCACGGCATCGCCGTCGACGCCCGCCACCTCGTCGGCCCAGACCCGGAACAGCGTCAGGTCATAGGCGCCGAACGAGGTGATCATGGCGACGTCGGCGGCGTCGCGGCCGCGCACCATCAGCACGCGCCCGATGCGCGGCACGTTGTAGCGCGCGTCGAAGGTGTGCCAGCGATCGCCCAGATACACCTCGAACCAGGCGCAGAAGTCGCCGGGGCCGCTCGGCGGCACGCCGATGTCGCCGAGATAGCCGCTGGCGTAGCGGGCCGGGATGTTCATGGCCCGGCACAGCGCCACCGAGAGCTGGGCGAAGTCGCGGCACACGCCGGTGCGCTCGCGCATGGCGTCAACCGCGGTCTTGGTGGGGCGGCCGAAATTGTAGCCGAAGGTCAGGTGGTTGTGGACCCAGTTGCAGATCGCCTGGACCCGGGCCCAGCCGGGCTGGGTCTGGCCGAACAGCGCCCAGGCCTGGCCGACCAGCTCGTCTGCCTCGCAATAGCGGCTGGCGATCAGGAAGTTGAGCGTGTCCGCCGGCAGGTCGGCGATGTCGTGCTGGCGCGCGTTCCAGTCGTAGACGTCGGGTGATCCGTCGTTCTCGACGATGCAGTCCGACCAGATGGTCAGCGGGCCGACCGGCGCCACGATGCGGTTGCGGCGGTTGCCGAACGGGTCGAGATATTCCTCCACCGGGATGTCGCGGTCGGTGCGCACCCGGTCGGAGCCGATCACCCGGCCCGGGTAGCTGGAATGCGGCGAAAGCGCCAGCAGCATCGGCGTCGGCGCCGGGCAGTTCACGGTGATCTCGAAGCCGATGCGGATGAACATGGCCGCGTCTCCTGGCGGGGCGTAGGGTCGGCCCCGTTCGCGCAGATGCGGACGGGGCGCGTCATTGCGTTGCGGCGCGCGTCCCGGGCCGAGCGCACCCAAAAAAAGCCGATCGGCAACCGGACGGCCGCCATGCGGGGACGCTCCTCCGCCGCGCGTCGACGCGCGTGGGGCATGTGCGGCGTCCGCCCCCTGGCCCGCACGCCCGCTCGTCCGGCCGCGTTCGGCGTCCACCGGCCGACGGCGCGCCCGCGCGAGGGCCGCGACATGCGTATCCTGGAATCCGGTCTCGTCGTCTCGCCGGCAGCGGAGGTGCGCCGGGCGTTCGACACGTCCAGTAACTCCGTGACGGAGCTATCGTTCCACGGCAGGGAAAGCGGGGCGGCCGTCCGCAGCCGGCTTTCCGCGCGGCGCGGAGGCCGAAATCCCGGTGACCGCTACGGCGACCGGGCGCGCCTCAGCCGTCGCCGGCCCTCATCTGCTCCAGCGCGGCCTCGGCGGCGTTTCGCACATGGGCGACGGCGAGGCGGCGGGCGGCGCGGCCGTCGCCGGCCCTGAGCGCCGCCATGACGGCCTCCAGCTCGCCGATGCTCTTGCGGCTGCGGCCGGGAAGCTGCAGCGAGGTCGCGCGCAGGAGCGTGATGCGCGCGTTCAGCATGCGCAGCGTGTCGCCCAGCGCCTCGTTGCCGGTGCCCTCGACCAGGCGGTCGTAGAAGGCGTTCTTGGCGTTGATGCGCTTGATGGGATCGTCCTGGGTCATGGCCTCCTGGAGGGTCGCGAAGGCGCGCTCCAGGGCCTCGTGCCGGGCCGGCGTTGCGTTCTTGACGAACAGCTCGCAGGCCAGCCCCTCCAGCTCCAGCCGGACCGCATAGATGCCCTCGGCCTGCGCCACCGTGAGGCGCGACACCACCGGCCCGCGATTGGGGATGACCTCGATCAGCCCCTCGGATTCGAGCTGGCGCAGCGCCTCGCGCACCAGCGTGCGGCTGACCCCGGTCATCTCGCACAGGGCGCGCTCGGGCAGCCGCTGGCCGGGGCGGAAATGGCCGACGGCGATGGCGTTGCGGATGCTGTCGGTGACGCCGTGGCGCAGCGGCGCCGCAACCCGCTCGACGCGGAAGCTCCTGGACAGGTCCTGCAACTGGTTCATGCGTCTCGTCTTCCGAAGTCCGCGCCGCCGGGGCGATCCGCCGAGACTAGCATATCCGCCCGCCGCGCGAGGGCGTCGCGCCGTCGCGGGCCTGTTGTTCCGCGCCGGGTACCGTATTACGGTCATATCATAAGACAAGCACCGACGGGGTAAGAACCATGGCGGCACGCGGCGGATCCACGAGGGGCGCCACCACCGGATCCGCGGTCCGCCCGGAGGTGTCGCGGACGCTCGCCGCCTTCGTCGCCGACACGCCGGGCCGCCACATCCCCGACGCGCTGATCCACGAGGCCAAGCGCTCGATCCTCAACGGCATCGCCGCCGCGCTGGCGGGCTGCGGCGA
>JAEWEX010000048.1 GCA_023389135.1 Pseudomonadota bacterium
CGTCCAGGAAGCCGGTCGGGTCCGCGTCGGGATCGGCCAGGTCGAGCACGGCCTCGCAATGCCGGGACCAGCCGGTGGCGCCCTCGTCGGCGCCGCCGGCGACGATGACGCGGCGTCCCTCGCGCCGCAGCACGCGCGCCAGCGTCAGCGCCGGGCGGTAGTCCCCCAGCAGCAGGACCGGACCCGAATCCATCGGCGGCTGCCGCTCGGAAATGCCCCGCAGGTCGGTACGATACATTGCGCCTCTCCCTGGCAGCGGCCGCCGAAACGAAAGACCAGTCGGGGCCGTGATCGTGCAGCGAAAGTATCATGCCGCAGGGTTTGGAGAACTTTCTGCGTAAAGTTGAAGGTTTTAACCTTAACTGCGCTCGTTCCCCGTCACAGCAGCAGCGCCACGGTGCCAGTGAGCAGCATCGCGCCGAGGCCGATGCGCCGGACGGCGGTCTCGCTCATGATCCCGAACATGCGGCCGCCGAGCCATGTCGCCGCAAGGAACGGCGCCGCCAGCGCCAGCGACGACGCCAGCAGCCCCGCGGTGACGACGCCGCTCAGCGTGAACATGACCAGCCCGATCACCGAGATCGCGGTCACGAACACGGTCAGGTGCGCGCGCGTCGTCTTCACCGGGTCGGGGCCCGACAGCAGATACAGGATCACCGGCGGCGCACCGACGCTGGTGGCGCCCAGCAGCACGCCGACCAGCCCCCCCAGCGCCACCGAGGTCGCCGGGCGCGGCGTGCCGGAATAGCGCAGGCCGGTGAGCAGCAGCAGGCTGAACACCACGACGATGGCCGCGATCAGCCGCCGCGCGATCTCCGGGTTGATGGTGAGCAGCAGGTAGCCGCCGAGCGGCACGGTGAGGCAGGCGGGCGCGGTCAGGTAGGCCAGCGTCCGCACACGGATGCGCGGCCAGGCGTCCCGGAACATCACCGCCGCCGCCGCGGTCTCCAGCACCAGCGTCGTGACCACAGCCGGGACCGGGCCGAGCATGATGCTGAGCGGCGGCGCCATCAGCATCGCGCCGCCGAAGCCGGTGATGCCGCGCATCAGGCCGGCCATGGCGACGACCGCGACCACGGCGATCCACATCAGGTCCATGGCGCCATCCCCCGCGACAGCCGAAGGCCTGCTCCGACCGCGCCAGGTCGAAAGCAAGCCATTGATCTGAAATATGAATTCGGCCTATGGTCGCGTCCGGGCGGTGGCCGTGGCGCCACCCCGCGCATGACAGCATCGGAAGGCGCAACATGACGCTCAGGCTCTACGATCTCGCCGCCGCTGACGACGCGGTGCGCTTCAGCCCCTATTGCTGGCGCGCCAAGATGGCGCTGAAGCACAAGGGCCTCGACTTCGAGACCGTGCCCTGGCGCTTCACCGAGAAGGACGTGCTGGCGCCCACGGGGCAGGGCCGCGTGCCGGTGCTGGTGGACGGGGACCGCTGGATCAGCGACAGCTGGGCCATCGCGCTCTATCTGGACGAAGCCCATGGCGACCGGCCGGCGCTGTTCGGCTCGCCGGGCGAGGTGGCGCTGGCGCGCTTCGTCAACCAGTGGTGCGACAACGTCCTGCACCTGGCGCTGCGCGCGCCGCTGCTGCTGGACATCTTCAAGGTCGCGGACGCCCGTGACCGAGACTATTTCCGCGCCTCCCGGGAAAAGATGATCGGCGTGGCGCTGGAGGAGGCCTGTCTGGATCGCGAAGCCGACCTCGCCGCCCTCAAGCGCACGCTGTATCCCGTGGAGATGTCGCTGAAGGAGCGGAAGTTCCTGTCCGGCGACGCGCCCGCCTACGCTGACTTCTGCCTGTTCGGCTCGCTGATGTGGGCCCATGTCATCAGCCCCGAGCCCGTGCTGCGCGCCGACACGGCGGTCGCGGCCTGGTTCGAGGCGATGCTGGACCTCCATGGCGGCTATGCCCGCGCCGCGCCGCGGGCCGGGCTGCCCGCGGCGGCCTGAGCCGGCGTCACGCCGCGGCGAGCCCGAGGATCGCGCGGGCCTCCGCCGCGCTCGCCGGATGGCGGCCGAATTCGCCGCACATGCCGGCGACGCGCGCCACCAGCTCGGCATTGCTCTTGGCGAGCCGGGTGCGGTCGAACTTGATGTTGTCCTCCAGCCCGGTGCGGGCATGGCCGCCCAGTTCCAGGGTCCAGCGGTTGACGTCCAGCTGCGCCGGGCCGATGCCGCAGGCCGCCCAGGTGGCGTCCGGCATGATGTCCTTCAGCTCCGACAGCAGGAACTCCAGGATCGACCGGCGCGCCGGCATGGCGTTGGGAACCCCCATGACGAACTGGACGTGGAGCGGCCGCTTGAGCAGCCCCTTCTCCGCCAGGTTGCGGGCGTTGTAGAGCATGGCGAGGTCGAACACCTCGATCTCGGGCTTGACGTCGAACTCCAGCATGGAGCGCGCCAGATCCTCCACCAGCTGCGGCGGGTTCTCGTAGATCTGGTTGGGGAAGTTGCACGAGCCGGTGGTCAGCGAGGCCATGTCGGGCCTGAGCGGCAGCGAGCGCCCGCGCTCGGCCTGGCTGCGGCCGCGCCCTCCGGTGGAGAACTGCACGATGATGCCCGGGCAGTGCTTCGTCACGCCCTCCTGGACCTGGGCGAACAGGTCCGGGTCGGAGGAGGGGTTCTCGTCCTTGTCGCGGACATGGATGTGGACCAGCGCCGCCCCCGCCTCGAACGCCTCGTGGGTGGACTCGATCTGCTCGGCGGGGGTGACCGGCACCGCCGGGGTGTTGGCCTTGCGCGGCAGCGCGCCGGTGATGGCGGCGGTGATGATGGCGGGCGTGGTCACGTGTTTCTCCCTTGTGCGGCTGTGCCGCGCTGCGTGAAGTGGAACGACCTGATGTCGCTCCTGAGCGCGATCTCGCCCACCAGCGTCTTGAGCGGGGTCGAGGCGAGCGGATAGCGGGTGTCGATGGGGCCGGCCTGTTTCAGCGCCCGGTACTCGCCGTCCTGGTAGAACGCGGCCAGCAGCAGGTCGTCGTCGGAGGCGAACGGCCCGCGCTCGCGCCTGAGACGCTCGATCCCCGGCTCCAGCAGCGCGCCCGGGCGCTCGCTCACCGGCTGCGCGCCGTTGGTGACGCGGTCCATGACGTCCTGGTCGACCGGTCCCGCGATCTCGCCATAGTGCCCGAGGACGTACTTTCGGACCTCGTCGGGCACCGTGGCGTAGCGCTCCTTGCCCATGACGTTCAGGACCGCCTGGGTCATGACGAACTGCGCGAACGGGCTGACGATGATGGGATAGCCCAGCTCGCGCCGCACCCGCGCCGCTTCCTCGAGGATCTCCGGCATGCGGTCGGCGATGCCGATGGCGCCGAGCTGCGATTCCAGGTTGGAGATCATGCCGCCCGGCATCTGGTGCTCGTAGCTGAAGGCGTCGTGCTCCACGATCCGGCCGAGCGGCTTGTCCTCGCGCCTGGCGATGTAGCGCAGGCGCTCGTCCACCTCCGCCACGGTCTTCAGGTCGATGCCGGTCTCGAAGCCGAGGCGGCCGGCGTTGCGGACGAACTGCTCGGTGGCGGGATGCGAGGCGCCGTTGGCCAGCGCCGAGGTCGCGGTGTGGACCACGTCGACGCCGAGCTCGACGGCGCGCAGCGCCACATAGGGTGCAAGCCCCGTCAGGCAGTGGGAGTGCAACTGCAGCGGCACGCTCCCGCAGGCCGCCTTGGCCACCGGCACCAGCGTCGCCGCGCGCTCCGGCGTCAGCAGGCCGCTGGGATCCTTGAGGTAGATGGCGTCCGCCCCGAGCGCCACCAGCTCGCGGATCTTGCGGGCATAGTATTCGTCGGTGTGCACCGGACTGACCGTGTAGACCACGCCGGCATCCACATAGAGTCCGACCTCGCGGGAGGCGCGGATCGACACTTCCAGGTTGCGCACGTCGTTCAGAGCGTCGTAGGGCGTGTGCCAGCGCATGCCGTTGGCGCGGATGCGCTCGGCGGTCAGCGCCACGATGTCGTCGGGGAAGAACTCGAAGGTGAACAGGCTCTGGCTGCGGGTCATGACGACCAGCGGCGTCTCCGTCACCCATTGCGACAGGATGCGCATGCGCTCCCAGGGATCCTCGCGGAGATAGCGCACGCAGACGTCGAACACCGCGCCGCCCACCAGGTCGATGGCGTCGAAGCCGGCCCGGTCCAGCAGCGGCGCGGTCTCCGCCATCATGGCGGTGGTCATCCGGGTGGCCCACAGGCACTGGTGCGCGTCGCGCAGCGTGACGTCGACCAGTCCGATGCGGCGGCCCTGGCTCATGCGAGCATCTCCTTCTCGACCCAGACGGTATGTGCGGTGCCGTCCACGAAGGCCTGCTCGTCCAGCACGGCGCGATGGAACGGGAGCGTGGTGGAAACCCCTGCGACCTCGAAGCGCGCCAGCGCCGAGGCGGCCCGCGCCAGCAGCTCGCGGCGGTCGGGCGCGCTGACGATCAGCTTGCCGAGCAGCGAGTCGTAGTGCGGCGACACCGCGTAGGTGGGGTAGACATGGCTGTCGAGCCGGATGCCGGGCCCGGTGGGCGGCCGCCACCGCGTCACGGTGCCGGGGGTGGGCCGGAAGCCGGTGGCGGGATCCTCGGCATTGATGCGGAACTCGATGGCGCAGCGGCCCGAGGGCTCGCCCGGCTGCGCGAAGGACAGCGGCTCGCCGGCCGCGACGCGGAACTGCTCGGCGACCAGGTCGACGCCGCAGATCTCCTCGGTCACGGGATGCTCGACCTGGATGCGCG
>JAEWEX010000060.1 GCA_023389135.1 Pseudomonadota bacterium
GACCGCCTCGAGGATGGCGAATGCGCGGTCCAGGGGCTGATCGCGCGCTGTGGTGTCCGTCATGGCTTCCTCCCGGAGGTTGCGTGGTCCGCCCTGCGGCGCGGCCTCGGGCTATTTGATCGATAAATGGAAAAGAAACTTCCGAATTCCGGTATCGCGTGATACTCCTCCGGACGGGCCAGCTTGGACCTCCCCGATGGTCGAGGGAGGGTCGGCCCGTCAAGGGCATAGCATGAGTTCCATGCCGAGCGCGCCGCGGCGCGCCCCCGATGCCGGCGCCGCGGAGGGCCCCCTGAGGGGCCTGCGGGTGATCGATGCGGGCTCGATGATCGCCGGGCCGCTGGGCGCGACCCAGATGGCGGATTTCGGGGCCGACGTGATCAAGCTGGAATTGCCCGGCAGCGGCGATTCCATGCGGCACTGGGCGCCGCTCAAGGACGGCCGCTCGCTGTGGTGGAAGGTGATCGGCCGCAACAAGCGGCTGGCCTCGCTGAAGCTGTCGGACCCGCGCGGGCAGGCGCTGTTCAAGGAGCTGGTGCGCACCGCCGACGTGGTGATCGAGAACTACCGGCCCGGCACCTTCGAGCGCTGGGGGCTGGGCTACGACGTGCTGCGCGAGATCAACCCGCGGCTGGTGCTGGTGCGGGTCTCCGGCTTCGGCCAGAGCGGTCCCTATGCGGGGCGCGGCGGCTACGGCACCGTGGCGGAGGCGTTCAGCGGCATCCCCTCCTTCACCGGCGCCGCCGACCGGCCGCCGACGCTGCCGGGGTTTCCCATGGCGGATTCGGTGACGGCCACCTTCGTGGCGATGTCGGCGATGTTCGCCATCTACCAGCGCGACCAGGGCGGCAGCGGCCGCGGCCAGATGATCGACCTGGCGCTGTACGAGCCGCTGTTCCGGCTGGTGGAATCCCAGGTCATCGGCTTCGACCAGCTGGGCATCGTCAAGCAGCGGATCGGCAACCGGCTGGCGGAGGATTCGCCGCGCAACACCTACCAGACCGCCGACGGGCGCTGGATCGCCATCTCGGCCAGCTCGCAGAAGACCTTCGAGCGGCTGATGGAGGCCATGGGGATGCCGGAGCTGGTCGCCGACCCGCGCTTCGCCACCAACGCGCTGCGCTGCGACAATGCCGACGTGCTGGACGAGGCCATCGCCGGCTGGTTCCGCACCCGCCGGTGCGACGAGGCGATGGCGCTGTTCGAGGCGGCGGCGGTGGTGGCGGGGCCGGTGCTGGACATCAGCGACATCTTCGCCGACCCGCACTACGCCGCGCGGGAGAACATCGTGGCGGTTCCCGACGAGGATTTCGGCACGGTCAGGATGCAGAACGTGACGCCGCGCTTCAGCGCCACGCCCGGGCGGGTGCGCCATTCCGGCGGGGCCATCGGGGCTGACAACCGCGACATCTTCATGGGCGAGCTCGGCCTCGGCGAGGAGGCCTTCGCCCGGCTGCAGCAGGACGGGATCATCTGATGGGCGGGCGCCGTGGCTGACGCAGACCGCGACGGGGTGTTCATCGTCGGCGTCGGGCAGACCGACTATGCGAAGCGCTCGCCCAGGACCGTGCACGAGCTGCTGTTCGACGCATCTGACCGCGCCCTGCGCTCCGCCGGGCTGCCCTGGTCCAGCGTCGACGGGCTGGCGGCGACCTCGTTCCTGCTGCCGCCGGACAACGTCACCACGCTGGCGGAGCATTTCGGGGTGGAGGCGCGCTTCCTGTTCCAGGGGCTGTATGGCGGCGCGTCGGGCATCATCGGCATGACCCACGCCGCCCGCGCCATCCGCGACGGCGACGCCGACGTGGTGGTGTGCGTGGCCGCCGACGCCTTCGACCCCGCCTCCCACAACGAGACCCTCGACCGCTTCAACGGCCCGGTCCACGAATACATGTCGCCGCAGGGTTTTGGCGGCGCCAACGGCATGTTCGCGCTGCACACCCGGCTCTACATGGAGCGCTGGGGCGCGACCCGGGAGGATTTCGGGCGCTTCTGCATCGCGCTGCGCGAGAACGCGCTGGGCAACCCCAACGCGCTGTTCAAGACGCCGCTCACCATGGACGACTACCTGAACGCGCGGCCCATCGCCGACCCGATCAGGCTCTACGACTGCGTCCTGCCCTGCGTCGGCGGCGACTGCGTGGTCATGGCCTCCGCCCGCGTGGCGGCGGGGCTGCCGGGCCCCAAGGTGCGCATGCTGGCCGCCGGCGAGCGCCACAACAGCCCGGCCGACGACATCTATTCGCTGAGCGCCGGCTGGGCGCGGTTCTCCGGGGACATGTATGCCCGCGCCGGCCTCGCCCCCGCCGACATGGAGTTCGCGCAGCTCTACGACGACTATCCGGTGATGTGCTTCATCCAGCTGGAGGGGCTCGGCATCTGCGCGCAGGGCACGGCGCACCGCTTCGTGCGCGACACCGACATCACCTGGCGCGGCGCATTCCCGATCAACACCGGCGGCGGCCAGCTCTCGGCCGGCCAGGCCGGCGCCAGCGGCGGCATGATCGGCGTGGTGGAGGCGCTGCTGCAGCTGCGCGGCGAGGCCGCGGGCCGCCAGACCGGCGCCAGGCGCGGGCTGGTCTCCGGCTACGGCATGGTGGCCTACGGCCGCGGCCTGTCCGCCAGCGCCGCCATCCTGGAGCGCGTGGAATGAGCGACCGCAACGACGCCCCGCCGCCGCGGCCGATGCCGCGGATCGACGCCGTCAACCGGCCGTTCTTCGACGGCTGCAACGACGGGCGCGTGGTGATCCAGAAATGCGAGGCGGCCGGATGCGGCCGCCACGTCTACTATCCCAGGGTGTGCTGCCCGCACTGCCACGGCGCGCGGCTGGCCTGGGTCGAGGTCACGGGCGCCGGCCGCATCGTCTCCCACACCACCGTGCACCGGCCGCACCATCCGGCGTTCTATCCCGACGCGCCCTACGTGTTCGCGGCGGTCCGGCTCGACGAGGGCCCCATCGTCTACGCCACGGTGCTGGACGCCCCCGCCGAGGGCTCCCTCACCGGCCGCAGCGTCACCCCGGCCTTCACACAGCACACACCGCACCAGAAGCTGCTGGCGTTCAGGCTGTCGCCGCAGGACTGAGTTCGGCGGATGAATGTCTTCTGGATCGGACCGTCACAAAGGGAATGCCATGGATCAGCGACCGGGAATGACCTATCGCGTTGGTTGCGACATCGGCGGCACGTTCACGGATTTCGTCCTGTTCGACGAGACCAGCGGCGACGTCGTCATCGAGAAGTGCCTGAGCACGCCGCGTGACCCTTCCGAAGGCATGATGGCCGGGCTGGAGCAGCTCAAGCGGCAGGCCGGCGACTATTTCCAGACGATCTCGCAGATCGCGCACGCTTCCACGCTGGTCGCCAATGCCGTTATCGAGCGCAAGGGCGCCCGATGCGCGCTGCTGTGCACGGAGGGTTTTCGCGACGTGCTGGAAGTGCGCCGCCACGTCCGCGTCACCACCTATGAGCTCTGGTCCGATCCCCCCGAACCGCTGGTCCCGCGCTATCTGCGTCTGCCGGTCGGGGAGCGCATCTATGCCGACGGCACGGTCGCACGCGGCGTCGACGCCGGCGAGATCGATGCCATCGCTGCCGTCCTGGAGGCCGAGGGCGTGGAATCGGTCGCCATCGCCTTCTTGCATTCATACGTGAACCCGGACAACGAGCGGGAGGCGCGCCGGCTGCTGGAGGACCGGTTGCCGGGACTGCCGATCACCATCTCGTCGGACGTCCTGCCGCAGATCAAGGAGTATGAGCGCACCAGCACCACGGTGGTGAACGCCTATGTGCGGCCCATCGTGGAGCGCTACCTCGCCAACCTTACCGGGCGACTGGAGCTGCAGGGTATCGGGGCCCCGGTCCACATCATGCTCTCGAATGGTGGCGTCGCCTCTCCCCGTACCGCGCGGGCCTTCCCGATCCGGCTGATCGAGTCCGGGCCGGTCGCGGGCGCCAAGGTGGTCCAGTACTATCGCGAACTATGCGGGCTGGCCGATGTGCTGGCCTTCGATATGGGCGGCACCACCGCCAAGGCCTGCCTGATCCAGGACGGCGAGATACCGATCACCAATGAGCTGGAGGTCGCGCGGTCCCAGCGTTTCACCAAGTCGAGCGGCTACCCGATCGCCGTTCCGGGCGCCCACCTGATCGAGATCGGCGCCGGCGGCGGTAGCATCGCTCGGGTGAACGCCCTCGGCCTCGTTCAGGTCGGGCCGGAGAGCGCTTCCTCCGAACCCGGTCCGGCCTGCTACGGGCGCGGTGGCGAGCGGCCGACCGTGACCGACGCCGACCTCGTGCTGGGATACCTCAATCCGGGCTATTTCGCCGGCGGCTCCATGTCGCTCGATGCGGGGCTTTCGGAGCGGGCCATCCGTGGCGAGGTCGGTGATCCGCTGGGACGCGACCTGATCGCGGCTGCGTGGTCGATCCACGATGTCATCAACGAGACCATGGCCTCCGCGGTGCGCATGCACATGACCGAGCGCGGCGGCCTGCTCGACCGGGTGTCGCTGGTTGCCTTCGGGGGCGCGGGGCCGGTCCACGCCTACAACCTGGCCGCTAAACTCGGTGTCGGCCAACTCGTGGTGCCGATGCGAGCGGGCGTGCTGTCCGCCGCCGGCCTCATTATCGCGCCGCCAGCCTATGATGTAGTGCGGACCTTCCGCGTCGACCTCGGCGCCCTTGACCGCGTCGCCATCGATGCCGCCTTCGAGGACATCGAGACAGAGATCGAGGCGGTGCTGCGCGAGGTGGAGCCCAGCGGCGAGATCGCCTTCACGCGCAGCTGCGACGTCGGATATGTCGGCCAGGGCTACCAGGTCACCGTGCCTGCCGGCGCCGACGACCTGCGCGGCGATGCCCTGTTGAAGAGCTTCGCCGACATCTATCGCGCCAAGTACGGCTATTTCTACGACGACATCCCGGCCGAGCTGGTCAATCTTCGTGTCGGCGGCACCATACGCGGCCGCCAGTTCAGCCCGCGGCCGCTTGCGACGCGCGGCGGAAGCATCGATGGCGCGGTGAAGGGGACACGGCATGCCTATTCCCCCCGCGCCGGCGCCATGGCCGAATTCACCGTGTATGATCGGGAGGCGCTGGATCCAGGCATGATGTTCTCGGGTCCCGCCATCGTCGAGGAGGTGTCATCCACCACCGTCGTTGACGCCGGAGGAACCGTGCGCGTCGACGGGCATGGCTCGCTCATGGTCTCGGTCGGCGCTGTCGGCGCCATCAAGGAGATGACCCGATGAACGCTTCCGACCTGCCGCTCGAGGTGCTGTGGCCGCGGCTCATCGCCATCGCCGACGAGATGGCGACCACCCTGGTGCGCACGGCCTTCACCCACGACGTGATCGAAGTCCACGACATGTCGACCGGGCTGTACGACGACCGCGGCAACCTGATCGCCCAGTCCTGGCTGGGCGCCATGGGCCATGTCGGCGTGATGCCGGTGTTCGGCAAGTCGCTGCTGAAGGCGTTCCCGCCGGAGACGATCCGGCCCGGCGATATCTTCGTCTGCAACGACCCCTGGCTCGCCAACGGCCAGACGGCCGACGTGTTCATCACCATGCCGGCGTTCCACAACGGCCGCCTGATCGGGTTCTCGATCAATTCCGTCCACCACATCGACATCGGCGGACGCAAGGGTTCGGGCCTCAGCGAGGAGGTGTTCGAGGAGGGGCTGATCATCCCCCACATGCGCCTGTACAGCGCCGGCCGGCCCAATGAGGACCTGTTCTCCCTGCTGCGCAGGAACGTCCGTTTCAGCGAGAAGATGATCGGTGACGTGCGCGCCCAGATCGCGACGGGACATGTCGGCGTTTCGCAACTGCAGGCCATGGCGCGCGACTACGGCCTGGAGACGCTGCGCCCGCTCAGCGACGAGGTGACGCGCCGCACTGAGGCCGAGATCCGCCGCGCGCTCTCCGAGATGCCCGACGGCGATGTCTATGCCGAGATGCCGGTCGAGGTGGAAGGGATCGACCGGGAGCTGAAGATCGCGCTCAAGGTCACCATTGCCGGTGACGAGCTCGAAGCGGACTTCGAGGGCACGTCCGCGCAGATTCGCCGCCCGGTGAACTCCCCTCTGAACTACACCCGCGCCTACGTGACGGCGCCGACCAAGCTGGTCTGCGACCCATATCTTCCCAACAACGAGGGCACCTACCGGCCGATCCGGATCAAGGCGCGCGAGGGCACTTTGGTGAACCCGTCCTACCCGGCCGCCACCTTCTGGCGGCTGAGCGTCGGCCAACTCGTCGGCGAGCTGATGTTCCGGGTGTTCGCGCAGCTCGTGCCCGACCGCGTGCCGGCCGATTCAGGCGCCGTGCCGACCTGGCAATTCTACGTCAATGGCGGGCGCCGGGACGGCAGCGCCTTCGCACTGCACCAGCACGCTTTCGGCGGCATGGGCGCGCGGCCCGGCCGCGACGGCCTGGCCTCGGTCAGCTTCCCCTACAATGTCCGCGACGTGTCGGTCGAATGGTCGGAGATGGAGACGCCCATCGTGTTCGACCGGCGCGAGCTGATCATGGATTCCGGCGGCTCGGGCAAGTGGCGCGGCGGGCTTGCCGAGGAACTGGTCCTGCGCGGCAGGCCCGAGGGCGACCTGGATCCGACCCAGCCGCTGGTGCTGTCGGGCTCGGCGGGTCGCATGCGCAATCCGGCCCAGGGACTGTTCGGCGGCCGTCCGGGCTCCGTGGCCGAAATCCATGTCGGGCAGAAGCGGCTCGCCGCCACGGCCTCGCCCGAGGCGCGGGTGCCGGCGACGGAGCCGCTGCGCTTTGTACTGCCCGGCGGCGGCGGCTATGGCAATCCGGCAGAGCGCGATCCCGAGCTCACCGCGCGGGACGTCAAGAACGGCTACGTAAGCCCTGAGGCGGCGCGCAAAGACTACGGTCATGAAGGCTGACCAGGCTGCCACGCTCGCGGTCCATCCCGCCTGGATCGAGATCGACCTCGCCCGGCTGGAACGCAATCTGGGCCGCATCCGCGCGTGCGCGCCCGGCATGGCGGTCATCGCCTCAGTCAAGGCCAACGGCTACGGACACGGAATCGTGCCGATCGGCCGTCGCCTGGCCGGGGCGGGCTGCGATATGCTGGCGACCGGTGCCTTCCATGAGGCGGTCGCGCTCCGGGAGGCGGGCGTCGAACTGCCGATCCTCATGTTCGGCCACTGCCTGCCCGAGGCCTATCCCCATTTGCTCCGCCACCGCCTGATCCCGACCCTGCACGCGCCGGGCCAGGCAGAGGCGCTGGAGCGCGCGGCGGGGGAGGGCGTCGCGGAGGCCTTCGTCAAGGTCGATGCCGGCCTCGGCCGGCTCGGTTTCGCGCTCGACCGCGCCGAGGCCGCCATCGCCGCCATGTCCGAACTGGGCCACGTCCGGATCGTCGGCCTGTACACCCATCTGCCCTTCGCGGCGGGGGGCGACCGGCCGGCGACGCTGGCAAGGATCGGCCGCTTCGCCGATCTCGTCGACCGGCTGGCCGGGCGGGGCATCACCTTCCGCCATGTTCAGGGAGAGGCCAGCGCCGGCGTCGTATTCGGCGCCGACAGCCGGCTGAACGCCGTCTGTCCCGGACATGCCCTCTACGGCCTGGAGCCGGGCACCGAGCCTTGGGTCGCAAATGCGGGACTGGAGCGGGTTCTGCGCGCCGTGCGCACCCGGCTGATTCAGGCAGGCGATGCTGGTGCCGGAGGCGGCGGGAGCTATGGCAGTGCCGCCGCCGGACGCCGCGGCGTCATCCCGTTCGGCCAGGCCCAGGGACTGGCCTCGCCCGGTGTCCCGAGCGGTCAGCATGTCCTGGTCGGCGGGCGGCGGGCGGCGGTTCTCGGCATTTCCTTCGAGCACGCAGTGATCGACCTCAGGGGCACGGATGCCTCCGCCGGCGAGGTCGTGACGCTGATGGGCGAAGATGGTGACGCGGCGATCACGCTGGAGGAGTTCGCGCACTGGCGCGGCGGCAGCGTGAAGGACGCGCTCACCGCCCTCAGCGGGCGGCTGGCGGCCATCGAAGTCTAGGACAGCGCCGGGCGTGCCCCGGCCATTTCCGAGACGGCTTCAGCCGCCGAGCCTGCCCGCAACAGAGTCGCCTCGGCGAACGGCTTTCCCATAAGCTGCAGACCGACCGGCATGCCATCCGCGCCCAGGCCGGCCGGCACCGAGATCGCAGGGATGCCGAGGAAGTTGGCCGGCCGGGTCCAGTAGGTCAGCATAGCGGCGACGTGCGAGGTTCCGCCGAGCGCGGTCGTCTCGATCTCGGACACGGTGGGAACCGGAGTTCCGAGCGCCGGCGCCGCCACCACGTGGACCTCCGCCGTGGCCTCGAGATAGCGCGCAAGCGCAACCGCCCGGTAGCGCAGCGCGTCGATGTAGTCCACGGCCAGGTAGCCGAGGCCGTTCTCCATGCGGGTTCGGACAGCCGGGCTGTACCCGTCGGGCGCTGCTGCAAAATCCGGCCGGTGCAATGCGGCCGCCTCGGCAC
>JAEWEX010000082.1 GCA_023389135.1 Pseudomonadota bacterium
CCACGGAGGGCTCCAGCCCGCCCAGCACGCGCCCGTGGCGGCGCTGCAGCCGCTGGAACGTCGCCAGCGCGACGTCGCTGGAGAAATGCGCGGCGACCTGCGCGCCCCATGGCTGGACCGGCGCGCCCTCCGAGCCGCCCGGCCGCGGCGCGCGGCGCGTGCTGGCCATGGCGACGCAGGCCTTCTCGAACGGCAGTTCCGCATGCAGCGCGAAGTCGGGCGCCTCCGCCGGCGGCTCGCGCCAGCTCTCCGCCGAGCGGCCGGTGATGATATGGACGTAGCGCCGCGTCTCCAGCGGCAGGCCGGACTGGCCCGCGAGCCAGCGGCGCACCCGCTCGGGGCCGGCATTGTAGGCCGCGGCGGCCAGGCCCAGATTGCCGAAGGCGGTGGCGTGGTCGGCCAGCAGCGCCGCCGAGGCCGCCACCGCGGTGCGGATGTCGAACGGATCGGCCAGCGCCCGCTCGCGGGCGGTGCCCGGCATGAACTGGGCGATGCCCTGCGCGCCCTTGGGGCTGACGGCCAGGCGGTCGAACCGGCTCTCCTGCCAGATCAGCCGCGCCAGGAAGCCCGACGGCAGCGTGCGCGCCCCGGCCTCGGTCCCGATCACGCCGCAGATCTCCGCCGACGTCAGCTCCGCAGGCGGCGGCGCCTCCTCGTCGTCCTCGGCGGCGGACGGAAACGACGCCGCCAGGCCGCCGACGAGCACCGACGCCGCCAGCAGCCTGCCCGCCATGGTCCGGAACCGCCGTGTCATGCGGACACACCCCACCCCTCGCCCGGCCATGCCCGGGCCGGCGACGCGGGACCGTGCCGGCAGAGTCTGGCCACAGCATGGCGGCGCGCCGGACAGGCCATGCGCGCCCTTGGCACCGCCCCCGCTTTCTTGATAACCCGATCAACAACGGAAAGGGACGCCATGCGACTGCACAGGATCGGGGACACGGTCGACCGGCTCGGCGAGAGCTGCGTGTGGAGCGTGGAGGAGGCGGCGCTGTGGTGGATCGACGTGCGCGGCCCGTCGCTGCGACGGCTCGACGCCGCCGCCGGCCGCATCGACAGCTTCGACCTGCCGGAGACCGTGGGCTCCATCGGCCTCAGGGCCGGCGGCGGGCTGGTGGTGGCGCTGGGCAGCCGGATCGCCGTCTTCGATCCCGCCTCGGGCCGGCTCGACACCATCGCCCGGCCGCACGAGACCTACGACAACCAGCGCTTCAACGACGGCCGGTGCGACCGCCAGGGCCGGTTCTGGTCGGGCACCATGGACGACGTCGCCCGCGGCGAATGCGGCACGCTCTACCGGCTGGAGGCCGACCGCAGCCTCGCCCCCGTGCTCGGCCCCGTCACAATCCCCAACAGCCTGGCGTGGAGCCCGGACGGCGCGACCATGTATTTCAGCGACACCACCTCGCGCGCCATCATGGCCTACGACTTCGACACGGCGTCCGGCACGCCGTCGCGGCCGCGCGTGTTCGCCCGCACCGAGGGCCCGGGCACGCCGGACGGCTCCACCGTGGACTGCGAGGGCTTCCTGTGGAACGCGGAATATGACGGCTGGCGGCTGACCCGCTACGCGCCGGACGGCCGCGTCGACCGCATCGTCCCCATGCCGATCGCGCGTCCGACCTGCTGCGCCTTCGGCGGCCCGGACCTCGCCACGCTTTACGTCACCACCGCGGCCCAGAAGCTCACCGCGGCGGAGCTGGCGGCGCAGCCGCTGGCCGGCGGCCTGCTGGCGCTGGACGCCGGCGTCCGCGGCCTGCCGGAGCCGTGCTACGCAGGCTGAAAACCCGCCGTGCTACGCGGGCTGAGGCGCCCTGGCCCGCGCCCGGGGCGCCGGCGACAGCGTCTTCGCGGCGCCGTCCAGGTAGAAATCGACCTTGCGGCCGACCAGCGACACCAGCTCGTCTCCCAGCGGCTCGCCATGCACCCAGCGCCGGAACGCCAGATGGTAGATGGCGGCGTGCAGCGACTGCGCCAGCTCCAGCTCCGCCTTGGTGACCTTGCGGGATCTGGTCGAGGGACAGTATTCGCGGCGCAGCGCGCGGGCGATGCGCTCCAGGATGCGCTGGCTCAGCACGCCGTAATAGCGCGCGTTGAAGTTGTTCCGGCTCAGCCCGCTGAACAGGAACAGCCGGACGTGCTCGTAGGTGAGCACGGTGGTGGCGTATTCCACATAGAACCGCTTCAGCCGCTCGCGCAGCGGCAGGTCGTCCTGGTCGATCAGCAGCTCCCAGGACGGGTTCCAGTTCTTGGGGATCAGCCGCTCGTAGATGCGCTCGATCAGCGCGTCCTTGGTGTCGAAATACTTGTAGAGCAGCGGCTGGGTGATGCCGATGCGGCGGGCGAGTTCGGTGGTTCCGGCGCTCAGCCCGTGCTCGGCGAAATAGACCGTCGCCTCGCGCAGGATGGCCTCCTCGCGATCCTCGGCGGCCATGCGGCGCCGTGGCCGGCGCGCGGGCGCGGCGGCGGTGGCGGGTCGGGGCGAAGAGGTCCGGCGCACGGCCTTCCTGTGCTCGCTGGTCGCTTCCATGTTTCCTTCTGCCGTTGTGGGCGACGCACCGCCGGCCGGTTGTCGCCGGGCCGCCGGGCCCATGGGTCGCCGAAACGGTGCCCGATCCGTATTCAGCGTTCAATGAACGGATGCCCCAAGTCAAGCAAGGGAGCCGGCCCCGGCGCATGGCAACGCCGCGCCCCCGCCCGGCGGATTGCGCCCGCGCGGGAATTATTGTTAGCTCTATCAACAACATTGGCCGCGCCGCCAACGGGCGGCTGCGCCGCGGGGAGCGTGCGACGTGATCGGTGCCATCAGCCTCATCCGGCGGCGTCCGGACCTGGACGTCGCGGCCTTCCGCCGCCACTGGCTCGACCCGCACGGCGTGGTCACGGCGCGGCTGCCGCGGACCCGGCGCTATCTTCAGGGCCATGTGGTGCCCTCGGCCGCCACCAGCCCGCGCGCCGTGGAAAACCCCATCGACGGCTTCGCGGTGCTCGCCTTCGACACGCTGGAGGACCGCAACGCCGCCTACAGCTCGCCGGAGATCAGGGTCTGCAACACCGATTCGGAGAGCTTCATCGGCGCGGTGCGCCGGTTGGTCACCGAGCCCGTCACCGTGCTGGAGCCGCCGCCCGGGGCGGCGGCGACCAAGGCCTACGTGCTGCTGCTGGGCGAGGGCGGCGAGGACGAGGCGTGGTCGGCGGCCTATGCCGACCGGGTCGCGGGGCTCGCCGGCGTCACCGGCTACATCCGCCAGAAGATCATCTCGCAGGCGGGCCCGCCCGAGAGCCGCATCGTGGAGCTGGCGATGCCGGTCCGCGGCATGGCGGAGGTGTGGCTGGAGGACGCGGCGGCCCTGGCGCGCAACGCCGCGGCGCTGGCCGACACCGACCGCACCGCGGTCTATGTGGCCGAGGACCGGCTGTTCATCTGATCAGGCGCGAAGCCGCGCAATGGCCGCCCGGTCGAGGTCGAGCCCGAGGCCGGGCCCCGACGGCATCTCCAGCCGTCCCGCCTTCGGCCACGGCACCTCCCGGAACAGCCGGTACGACCACGGCATGTATTCCACGGTCAGCCCGTTGGGGATCGCGCCCATGAGATGGACCTGGATCTCCGGCGCGAGGTGGCTGACCACGGGCAGGCCGAACGCCTCCGCCAGCGCCGCGACCTTGAGCCACGGCGTGATGCCGCCGGCGCGGAACGGGTCGATCATGACGATGTCCAGCGACCCCGCCTCCAGCATGTGGCGGAACGGGACGATGCCGTAGACATACTCGCCGCAGGCCAGCGGCGTCGCCAGCGCGGCGGCGATCCGCGCCAGGCCGGCATGGTCGTCATGGGCGGTGGCGTCCTCCAGCCATGCGAAGCCGACATCTTCCAGCCGCCGCCCGATGGCGATCGCCTGGTCCACGCGCCAGCGCTGGTTGACGTCGCACATCAGCGCAACGTCCGGCCCGACCCGCTCGCGGATCAGCCGCGCGCGCTCGACCTCGCGGGCCGGCGTGGTGTCGCCCGGCAGCGCGAGCTGCATCTTCATCTGGTCGAAGCCGGCCTCGACCAGCCGCCCGGCCGCCTCGACCGCCCGCTCAAGCGGCAGCTCGCGCATCATGGCGCCGCTGGCGTAGGTCGGCACCGGCCGCCCGTCCCCGCCCAGCAGCTTCCACAGGGGCTGCCCCGCCTCCTTGCCCTTGATGTCCCACAGCGCGATGTCGATGGCCGCCAGCGCCAGCGTGAAGATGCCGCCGGGCCCCGCGCCGCCCGCCGCGGCCTCGGCCCTGGCGCGGATCGCGGTGATCGCCAGCGGGTCGGCGCCGATGCAGGTCTCGCCCAGCGCGTCCACCGCCGCCCTGAGCGCACCGGTCAGCGCCGCCCCGAAGAAGGTGAAGCCGACCCCGGTGATCCCGGCGTCGGTCTCGATCTCCACCACCACGGTCGGGCGCACCCCGCCCTGGCGCGCCAGCGCGCCCGCCAGCGGCTCCTCGGCCGGCACCGGCACGATCTCGCTTCTGACGCCGGTGATCTTCATGGCCGCGTGCCTCAGAGGGCGTGGGTGACGAACTTGGTCACGAGGTAGGGCTCCAGCGATTCCGAGCCGCCCTCGGAACCGTAGCCGCTGTCCTTGACGCCGCCGAACGGCGTCTCGGGCAGGGCGAGGCCGTGGTGGTTGATGGACACCATGCCGCTCTCCATGGCCTCCGCCACCGCGTCCGCATTGCGGGTCGAGCCGGTATAGGCGAAGGCGGCGAGACCGTAGTCCAGCCGGTTGGATTCCGCGATGGCGTCCTCGATGCGCGAGAACGGCTCGAAGGTGACGATGGGTCCGAAAGGCTCCTCGTTCATGATGCGCGCGTCGTGGGGGACGCCCGTCAGCACCGTCGGCTCGAAGAAGTTGCCGGCATTGCCGATCCGCCGTCCGCCGGTCGCGACCGTGCCGCCGCGCTCCACCGCGTCGGCGATGAAGCCTTCCAGCGCCTGCACCCGCCGCGGATTGGCGAGCGGACCCATCTCCGTGGCGGGATCCATGCCGTCGCCGATCTTCAGCGCCCTTGCGCGCGCGACGAAGCGGCCGAGGAAGTCGTCATGGACCGCCTCGTGCACGATGATCCGCGTCGGCGAGGCGCACACCTGCCCGCCATTGCGGAACTTGAAGGCCGACAGCCGGTCGGCCGCCATGTCGAGGTCGGCGTCGTCGAACACGATGGTGGGCGAATGGCCGCCGAGCTCCATGGTGGCGCGCTTCATGTGCAGGCCGGCGAGGCTCGCCAGATGCTTGCCCACCGCGGTCGATCCCGTGAACGAGATCTTGCGGATCACCGGATGCGGGATCAGGTATTCGGAGATCTCGGCCGGCACGCCGAACACCAGGCTGACCGCGCCGCGCGGCACGCCGCCGTCCTCGAACGCCTTGACCAGCGCCGCGCAGCAGGCCGGCGTCTCCTCCGGGCCCTTGATGATGATGGAGCAGCCCGCGGCCAGCGCCGCCGCGATCTTGCGCACCGCCTGGTTGATGGGGAAGTTCCACGGCGTGAAGGCGGCCACCGGCCCAACGGGTTCGCGCAGCACCATCTGGCGGATGCCGGGGCCGCGCGCGGGGATGACCCGGCCGTAGGTGCGCCGGCCCTCTTCCGCCAGCCAGTCGGTAAGGTCGGCGGCGGCTGCGACCTCCTGCTTCGCCTGGGCGAGCGGCTTGCCCTGCTCCAGCGTCAGCAGCCGGCCGATCGCATCGACCCGGCCGCGCAGCGCGTCGGCCGCGGCGCGCAGCACCTTGTAGCGCTCGAAGGTCGACATCGCCCGCCACGCCAGGAAGCCGGCCTGAGCCGCGGCGAGCGCGCGGTCGAGGTCGGCGGTCTCCGCCACCGCGACCCGGCCGATCTCGGCGCCCGTCGCGGGGTTCCAGAACGGCAGGCTGCGCCCCCGGGCGCCCTCGCCCCAGGCGCCGTCGATGAACAGGGATACCCGGTCGGCCATGGCTGTCGCCTCCGTCAACGGTTGTTCTTCAGCGCCATGTCGCCGGCGATGTCGTGCACCAGCTCCTTGCGCACGAAATGCCACGCGCCGCCCGACTTGGCGAAGCGGTCCCTGTAGGTGCCGCCCATGACCGGGATGAGGCCGCTCTCGCTCTCGCGGATGATCAGGTAGTCGGACACCGAGCGGGCCGTGTCGCCGTCCACCTCGATGATTATGTTGGTGATGTAGTGCTTGCGCTGCGGGCCCTCGCCCTTGCGCGGCACGATGCCCTCCAGCATCGCCTCGATGGCGGCGCGGCCGCGGGCGGCGCCGTAGTCGGTGGTCCATTCGCCGTCCTCGGCGAACAGCGCGGCGACGGCGTCGAACCGGCACGCGTCCAGCGCGTGGCAGTAGCGCGCCATCACCTCGCGGATCGCATCCTTCTCGTCGGCCAGGCAGGTCATGGGCGTGTCTCCGGCAGTCGGTCGTTCAGGCAGGCGCGGCGGCGCGCCCGGCCTTGATCAGGTCGGCGATGCGCTCCGCCACCATGATGGTGGGGATGTTGGTGTTGGCGCTGGGAATGGCCGGCATCAGCGAGGCGTCGCAGACCCTGAGCCCGGCGACGCCGCGCACCCGGCCCTGGGCGTCGGTCACCGCCAGCGGGTCGTCGTCGCGGCCCATGCGGCAGGTGCCCACCGGATGCCACACGCCCACCACCGAGCGGTTGAGATAGGCGTCCAGCACCGCCTCGTCGGCGAGCAGGTCCCGCATCCTGACGCCGCCGGTCACCACCTTCTCGATCAGCCAGCCGCGCAGCGCCGGCGCGGCGTCCAGTATGGAGGCGAACAGGCTCATCTGGAGCTGGTTGCGCAGCCCCGGCCGCGACACGCGGCGCACCCGGTCGGAATAGTTGGTGGGGAAGATCTGGGTCCGCACGCCGTCCAGCGCCGGGTCGGACGCGATCTCGGCCATGAAGCGGAACGCGTTGCGCAGCCGCGCCAGGTCGCGCCAGTCCGACAGCATGCGGAAGTCCACCGCCGGCTCGTCGGCGGCGTGCGGCGACGTCAGCGTCACCGAGCCCTGCGAGCGCGAATTGTTGACCCAGACATACAGCGAGCCGATGCGGTGGCCCATGGCGTGCCAGCCCGAGCGGGTGATGATGGCGAGGCTCATGTCCCCGGGCGGGCAGCCGTCCAGCCCCGACGAGAACCGCAGATGCGCCTGGGTGTGGTGGCGGGCGAGGTCGGTCATGCGCGCGCCCCGCGCCAGATAGCACGACACGCTCACCACCGGATGCTCGATCAGGTTGGCGCCGACGCCGGCGCGCGCGGCCACCACCGGGATGGCGAGCCGCTCGAGCGCCGCCGCCGGCCCGACGCCGCTGCGCATCAGCACCGCGGGGCTGTGCACCGTGCCGCAGGACAGCACCACCTCGCGCGCCCTGACCGTGGCGCGCTCGCCGCCGCGGGAAATCTCCGCGCCGACCGCGCGGGCGCCCTCGAAGGCGATGCGCTCCACCATGGTCTCGGTGAGGACGGCGAGGTTGGGCCGCGCCCGCACCCGCTCCGTGAGATAGGCCAGCGCGCACGACACCCGGCGGCCGTGCTCGTCCACCGTCGTGGTGGCCTGCATCACCCCGTCCTGCCAGCGTCCGTTCTGGTCGGCGAGCAGCGGGTAGCCGCGCGCCTGCAGCGCGCCGCTGACCGCGCTGGCGAAGCCGGTCCAGTCGGCCATGGGGAACCGGCTGATGGCCACCGGCCCGTCGGCGCCGTGATACGCCGGATCGGCGGCGCCGAAGTCGAGGTCGCGCTCCAGCTTGCGGAAATAGGGCAGCACGCTGTCCCAGGTCCAGCCGTCGGCGCCGCGCGCCTCCCAGCCGTCATAGTCGCCCGGCGCGCCGCGATTGGCGATCAGCCCGTTGATGCTGGAGCCGCCGCCCAGGATGCGCGCCTGCTCGTAGCGCGCCCGGTTGCGGCCCGCGGCGCTGTTGGCCTGCGCGCCGCCGAGCATGGCGGTCAGCCCCGGCCAGGTGAAGGCAGGGTTGAAATAGGCCTTGCCCGGATAGTTGGAGATGATGTCGGGATGGGCGGTGGCGAGGGTCAGGTCGCGCCCGGCCTCCACCAGCAGCACGCGCACCGCCGGATCCTCCGTGAGGCGCGCCGCCAGCACGCATCCGGCGCTGCCGCCGCCCAGGATCACGTGATCCCAGTCGCGCGCCGCGATGTCGGGGAGCGATGCGCTCACGGCAGCCTGCCGGCCTGGCCCCCGAGCGCCAGCGGCGAGGACGCGCCCTCGCGCCGGAACAGCCAGGTGATGGTGCGCGACGCATAGCGCCAGCGCCCGTCGGCCCCGCGCTCGTAGACGTCGTCATAGTCTGCGACCAGCATGGGCTCCGCCGGCAGCGGCGGCGCGCCGTCCTCGGCGAACAGCGTCATGATCACGGTGCCGCGCGCCCGCGTGTCGCTCTCGACGGTCAGGCGCAGATTGGTGAAGATGTGCCGCGCGGTGCGCGCGCCATGGGCGGTGCGGCGGCGGTAGCTCTCGCGGATGGCGTCGCGCCCGGCGCTGCGCTCGCCGGTGGCGCGGCCGTAGCTGCCGTCCTCGGTGAACAGGTCGGCCACGCCCTCCGACAGGTCGTGATCGATCAGATACGCGAACTCGGCGTTGAGCTCCTCGATCTCCAGCCGCGTCAGCAATTCCTCGGTCCGGGTCATGTCACACCTCTCGCGGGGCCGGTCAACGCCGGGCGACGCCGCTGGTCAGCGTCCCGATCCCGGCGATGGTGACCGAGACCGGGCCGCCGAGCTTCTGCAGGTCGATGTTCTGCACCGCCCGGCCGCTCGCGCCGGCGCCGGCCGCCTTGAGCGCCGTGCCCATGGAGATGATGTCGCCGGGCATGAGCGTCATGTAGCCGGAGATGAAGGCGACCACGTCGGGCACCTTGTGGAACAGGTTGGCGGTGTTGTCGGCGGTGACCACCTCATCCCGGTGGCTGCAGGTGACGTCCAGCGCGTGCGGGTCGGGGATGTCGTCGCGCGTCACCAGCCACGGCCCCATGGGCGAGAACGTGTCGCTGCCCTTGTAGCGGCCGGAGTAGCTGACATGGCTGTCCACATACTCGATGCCGTTGCCGCCGTCCTTCGCCGGGTGGATCGCGCGATAGTTGAAGGTGTCCTCGATCCGCATGGTGGGCGAGGTGATGTCGTTGTGGACGGTGTAGCCGAACACGTGGTCCATGGCCTCCGCAGCGGTCACCTCGCGGGCCGTGCGGCCGATGACGACGGCCAGCTCCGGCTCGGGGTGGACGCGGCCGAAATGGGGCTTCACCAGGATGTCGCCGCCATGGCCGACCAGCGCGTTGGCGCCCTTGAGGAAGATCGCCGGATGCTTGGGGCCCGACACGATGCGGTCGGCATTGGCGCTGTTGTTGAGGGCGAGGCAGCAGATCTTGGATGGCCGCCTGACCGGCGCGTGCCACGTCACCTCGGCCAGCGGCACGAGCCCGGCCGCGGCGGGATCGGCCTCCGCCCGGGCGACCGCGGCGCGGGCGGCCTCCAGCGCCTGCGTCCCCGCCTCGATGAAGGCGATCATGTCGGACGCCCATGGCGCGCCGGTGGCCGCGCCGAGATCGAGCATGCCCTCGCCGACCGCCGCGCCGAGACGGTCGCGGCCGTCATGTGAATAGCTCGCCAGTCGCATGGGCGGAGGCTCCGGATGGTCGTCGCTGGAAGTGCGCGGCGACGATGGAGCCGCCGGGCGCCTCCGCGCAATGCGATTTGCGGACAATTTCAATAGGTGAAATAAAGCGGCGGCGCGCGGGCGCATGGCGCCGCCGCCTGCTAAGTCTCGCAGGCGGGGGCCGGCGCGCGACCGGCCGTGCGGGAGCGAGCGGCGATGAAGATCACGAAGGTCGAGACCATCCTGCTGAACGTGCCCTACCGGGCCGTGGGCGGGCTGCAGCGTGTGGCCGGCCAGACCGCGCCCGGCCTCAACATGCTGCTGGTGCGCATCGAGACCGACACCGGGCCGGTCGGCTGGGGCGAGGCGTTCGGCCATGCCGTGGCGCGCGGCACCAAGGCGGTCCTCGACACGCTGGTGGCGCCGCTGCTGGTGGGCCGCGACGCCCGCGACATCTCCGGCCTGATGCTCGACCTGGAGCGCCGGCTGCACCTGTTCGGCCGCAACGGCCCGGTGACCTACGCCCTGTCCGGCGTCGACATCGCGCTGTGGGACATCGCCGGCAAGGAGGCGGGGCTGCCGCTCCACCGCCTGATCGGCGGGGCGGGGGTGGAGGAGCTGACGGTCTATTCCAGCTTCCTGCGCTGCGCGGGGCTCGACGGCCTCGCCGACTGCTGCGGGGCCGCCATCGACGCCGGGTTCCGCCACGTCAAGCTGCACGAGATCGACATCCCCTCCGTGCGCCTCGCCCGCGAGGCCATGGGCGAGGACGCCGCGATCATGCTGGACACCAATTGCCCGTGGAGCGTGGGCGAGGCGGTGGCCATGGCGCGCGCGCTGGCGGAATTCCGGCTCGACTGGCTGGAGGAGCCGGTGTGGCCGCCGGAGGAATTTGCCGGCCTCGCCCGCGTCCGGGCGGCCGGCGCCATCACCTCGGCGGGCGAGAATCTCGGCGGCCTCCACGATTTCGCGCGCATGTTCGAGGCCGGCGCGGTGGACGTCGCCCAGCCCAGCGTCTCCAAGGTCGGCGGCATCACCGGCGTGCGCCGCATCATGGCGCTCGCGCAGGCCCACGGCGTGCGCGTGGTGCCCCATTGCGGCTATCTCGGCCCCGGCTATCTGGCGACGCTGCACCTGGTCGCCTCCATCCCGGGCGGCGAGCTGATGGAACGCCTCAACATGGAGCTGGAGGCGCTGCCCTTCGGCGAGGCGACGGAGGTGTCCGGCGGCCGGGCGCGCGTGCCGCAGGGGCCGGGCCTCGGCTGCGATCCGGACATGGCCGTGGTCGAGCGGCTCCGGGTGGCGTGAGGGCGGCCATGGCCACGGTCGCGCGGACGCCGCCCGCCACGCCCCGGCGCAGCTACGCCAATCTGGAGCAGGCCAGCCGGGTGCTGGCGGTGCTGGAGGCGGCCAACCGCCTGCCCGCCATCACCGTCACCGCCGTCGCCCGCGCCTGCGCCATTCCCGCGCCCAGCGTCATCCGCATCCTGGAGACGCTGTGCGACGAGGGCTATCTGGTCCATGTCTCGCGCCGCGGCGGCTATCTGCTGACGTCGAAGGTGCGCCGGCTCAGCGCCGGCTTCCACGGCACGCCGCAGGTGGTGGAGGTGCTGCGCGCCCATGCCGACGCCCTGACGCGCCGCAACCTGTGGCCCCATTCCGTGGCGACGCTGGAGCACGACGCCATGGTGGTGCAGCACACCTCGATCCCGCTGAGCCCGCACGCCCATGTGCGCACCACGCTGCACAAGCGCCTGTCGCTGCTGAGCCGCGCCCACGGCCTCGCCTATCTGGCGTTCTGCGGCAGCGCGGAGCGCCACCGGCTGGTGCGCCTCGCAGTGTCGGCCCGCCGCCCCGAGGACCGGGTGGTGGGCGACGCCGCCGAATGGCGCCGCCTGGTCGCGAAGAACCGCCGGCGCGGCTATGCGCTGCGCCTGTCGGAGGCCGATCCCCTGACCTGCACCGTCGCGGTTCCCGTCATGGCCGGCCCCGGCCGCGTCGCCGCGACGCTGGGCATGACCTTCTTCCGCAGCGTGGTGCGCGAGCCGCAGCTGGCCGTCCATGCGGCGGAGCTGGGCGCGGCGGCCGAGGCGGCGGCGGCGGAACTGCGGCGCAGCGCGGCCGGCGGCGTTGCCATCGCTCCCGATTGCTGAGATTTATATCCCGATCAATGAGAACACGCGCCGGGTCAGCGCAGCCTGGAGGACCGAGCATGGTGGCTTTCCGACTTTCCAACCCGACCGAGATCCTGTTCGGCGCCGGCCAGACGGCGGAGATCGCGAAGCTGGTGGCGCCGGGCACGAAGGTCCTGCTGCTCTATGGCGGCGGCTCCATCAAGCGCAACGGCGCCTATGACCAGGCGATCGCCGCGCTGAAGCACAGCACCGTGGTGGAGTTCGGCGGCATCGAGCCCAACCCGGTCTACGAGACGATCCTGAAGGCCGCCGACCTGGCGCGCGCCGAGAATGTCGACCTGATCCTCGCGGTGGGCGGCGGCTCGGTGGCCGACGCCGCCAAGTTCCTCGCCGCCATCGTGCCGATCCGCGAGGGCGACCCCTGGGACGTTCTGGTCGCCGGCGGCGCGACGCCCGACCCGCTGCCGGTCGGCGTGGTGCTCACCCTTCCGGCTACCGGCTCGGAGAGCAACCCGGTCTCGGTCATCAGCCACAAGGGCAAGGGGCTCAAGCTGCCCTTCGCCAACGAGAAGGCCCGCCCGCGCTTCGCCGTGCTGGATCCCTCCTTCATGGCGAGCCTCGACCGGCGCCAGCTGGAGAACGGCGCGGTGGACGCCTTCACCCATGTGATCGAGCAGTACCTGACCCTGCCCGCCAACGCGCCGGTGCAGTTCGGCTTCAGCGAGGCGCTGCTGGAGGTGCTGATCGAATGGGGCCCGCGGCTTGCGGAGAAGAACGACGAGGAGGCCCGCGAGAACGTCATGTGGGCGGCGAACCAGGCGCTCAACGGCCTGATCGGCGCCGGCGTGCCGCAGGACTGGTCGACCCACATGATCGGCCACGCCATCACCGCCCTGACCGGGCTCGACCACGCCCGCACCCTCACCCTCGTGATGCCGGCCGTCATGCGCTACAAGGCCGCCGGCAAGCGCGACATGCTGGTGCGCTATGCCCGCCGGGTCTGGAAGATCGAGGAGCCGGACCCCGCCAAGGCGGCCGAGGAGGCCATCGCCCGCACGGAGGACTTCTTCCGCCGCATGGGCTGCCCGGTGCGCTTCAGCGAGATCGCGTCCATCGAGGTCGCGCCGGAGGCGGTGGTCGAGCATCTGGAGACAGCCGGCCAGACGGCGCTGGGCGAGAACGGCGACATCCGCCCCGACGACGTCCGCGCGATCCTGAAGCTGGCGGCCTAGACCTCGCCGCGCGCGCCGATCTGCTGGGAGATGACGGCGGCCGCGTCCCTGAGGCCGCCGATCAGCTCGCGCGCCGTCTCCTCCGAATAGCGGAACGACGGGACCTGGTAGCCGATGCCGCCGACCACCTCGCCGGCGGCGTCGAAGAACGGCACCGCGATGCCCACCGAGTTCAGCGTGCGGTGGGCATGGGTGACCGCGGCGCCGTCCGCCCGGATGCGGCCGAGATGGGCGCGCAGCTCGTCGGGGTCCAGCGCCACGCCGCGCACGTTCGGCGCGTCGCACAGCGCGATGGCGCGGTCGATCTCGTGCGGTTCCAGGAACGCCAGCAGCACCCGCCCCGACGCGCCCCAGACCAGCGGCGCGGTGCGGTTGACCTCGATGATGTAGCGCATCGGGTCGGCCGGCGCGGTGGAGGCGGCGATGTACATGCGCAGCTGCCGCCGCTCCAGGATGGTCAGCAGCGTGGTCTCGCCGAACCGCTCCGACAGCGCGGCCAGCAGCGGCTCCGCGATCCGCACGAACGGCACGCTGGCGCCGAGCCGCCCGGCGATGCGGTAGAGCTCCATGCCCGGCGTGAAAGCGCCCTTGCGGGTCTGCGCCGCGAACTCCGCCTCCGCCAGCTTGCGCAGCAGCCGGTGCGTGGTGCTGACCGGCCAGCCGAGCATGCCGGCCGCCTGCTTGGCGGTCATCTCGGGGTGGTCGGACAGGAGGCTGATGAGCCTGAGCACGCGATTGATGGCGCCGGGATCGGTCATGGCCGGAGCTATACCGGCCCCTCCGACGCTTGGGAAGAATCCCGCCCGGCGGCGGCGGCGTGCGGCGGAATGCGACGGACCGGGTGTTGACATATCCCATCTCGCAAGCTTCAAATCCCACTCAATGAGATAAACACGGGGAAACGCCGGGGTCATCCACCTCGTGGCCCATGTTCGTGCAGCGGCAGCCCTCGGCCTCCGGTGCAGCGCGACCGACGCGCCCGCATCGCTTGCGGCGGATGGCGGCCTTTCCCCCGGCACACGGGAAGCGGACGGCATGGGCGTGGTTCTGGGCGAAGGCAAGTACCGCTACGAGGCGGTGGAGGGCTGGGGCGCGCTGCCCGACGGCATGAAGCTCGGCGAGGTGGCGGCCATCGCCGTCGACGAC
>JAEWEX010000087.1 GCA_023389135.1 Pseudomonadota bacterium
CGAATTCGGCATGATCAACTCCCGCTGCGGTTCCGGCGATCGAGACCGGAATGCGCGAATCGCGCAAGGATGTCACGGCAACATCGGATTTCGATCCAGCAAAGCCGGGACCCGTGAACCTGCCCCGCCCCGTCCGGCCGACACTTCCACCACCTGATCGCGCGCCCCGCAAGGGGGCGGCGGGCGGCGTGCTGTGGCCGGCCATGTGGGGGCTTGCCGCCATGGCGGCGCTGGCCGGGACCGTCTACGTGCTGGGCCTTCCGGGCGTCGAGCGCCGGCTGGCAGCGGCGCGCCCCGCCGATCCGAGCTCGATCCTGGACCGCCGCATCGCGGGCGCGGCCGGCGCGGCCGAGGACGGGGTTGTGGCGGAACTCGCACGCATGGCCGACGAGCGCGACCGCATCCTGGCGCGCTTGGAGCTTCTCGAGAAACAGGTCGACGCCCTCACCATCGATATAGCCGACATGGCAACGCCGGCCGATCCCGTGGTCACGGGCTCGATCCCGCAGTCGCCGCCGGATGAGCCCGCCGGCAGATCGGCCGTGGCGTCAGACGGGCCGGCGGCGCGCACCCTGTTCGGGGTCGATCTCGGCACGGCGCAGTCGGTGGACCGCGTCCAGGCGCGGTGGACGGCGCTGGTGGACCTCTTCGGACCGGTCCTGGAAGGGCTGGAACCTCGCGTCGAGCTCCGGCGGGCCGAGGGTGGCGCCATCGAGCTCAGGCTGATCGCGGGGCCGTTCGACGACGCGGAGGCTGCCGTCAAGCTGTGCGCATCGGTGCGCACCGACCACACCATCTGCGAGCCGCGCCCCTTCGCCGGAGAGCCGCTGGCCCGGCCCTGATGCTCCTGCACAGGAAACGGGCTTGCACCGGACGCGCGCGGCCGTCATGACCCGCGGCTGAAACGCGAGGCTTTCCTTGGGCAACCTCTCCCTGCGCACCCGCGCCCTCCTGGCGCTGGCGCTGATGCCGCTCCTGTTCAGCACCAACATCGTCATCGGTCGGGCGCTGGTGCAGGAGGTGCCGCCCTTCACGCTGTCGGCCATCCGCTGGTCGATCGCCTCGGGGCTGACCGCGCTGTTCATTGCGCCGGCGTTGCGACAGCACTGGCCCGCGATCCGCGAGGCCTGGCGCACGGTTTTCCTGCTGGGGTTCCTCAGCACCTCCATATGCGGAGCGCTGGTGTACGCCTCGCTCAAGTTGACCACCGCGATCAACGCCACGCTGATCTATTGCTCCTCGACGCTGATGATCGCGCTGATCGACCGGGCGCTGGGCGGTCCACGCCTCACCCCTCTCCGGATCGCCGGCATCGCGCTCGGGTTTCTTGGCGTGGTGGCCATCGTGACGCGGGGACACCCGGAGATCCTCGCCAGCATCGATCTCAACATCGGCGACCTCGCCATCCTCGTCGTCGCGCTCGGATGGGCCGGCTACTCTTTGATCCTCGGACGGTCGGCGGCGCTGCAGAAGCTCCCTACCCAGGTGGTGTTCGCGTCGGTTGCGGCCGCCGGCGTGGCGCTGCTCCTGCCCGGCGCCATGGTGGAGATGGCGCTGCTGGGCCCGTTCCCGATGACCTTGGAAATCTGGGGAAGCATCCTAGCGCTCGCCGTGTTTCCCTCCATCCTCGCCTTCGCCACCTACCAGTACGGCGTCGCGGTGGTGGGGCCGACGGTCGCCGGCATGTTCCTGTACTTCATGCCGGTGCACGGCATAGCGCTCGCCGTGCTGTTCCTCGGCGAGACGCCTGCGTGGTATCACGCCGTCGGACTTGTGCTCGTGCTCGCGGGCGTGTTTCTGGCCACCAGCCAGCGAACCCCGCCCGCAAAGGAGAATGCCGCATGATGGAGGACGAGCCGCGCCGCAGGTTCCGCCTGCCCTGGCTGCGGGTCGCGGCGCTGGCGGCGGTCGCAGCCATCGCGCTCGCCATGGCGATCGCCCTGCGGTTCGGCATCGTCGAGCCGGCCACCATAGCCGCGCGCTGCGACGGCGGAGGCCTGAGTCCGCTGTGCATCCTGCGCCGCGTGGTGATCGGCATCTTCGGCTGGAACGGCTTCGGGCTCGCGGCGCTTGGACTTGCCGTCCTCGTCCTGCTTCGTCCGTCGACGCTCCTGATCGCGCTGACGCTGGTGGCGGGCATTTTCGGCCTGGTGCTCTACAACACCACCATCGCCGCCCTTGCCGTCAGCCTCTTGCCGCTTGCTTTGGCACGGCCGCACCCCGCACCAGATTTTGGCCCAGAATGACCAGAGCCGCCGCGAACAGCAGCGCCTGGGCGTTCTCGATCCCCTCCCGCAACACGATGGTCACCGCGCACAGCATGATCATGATGCCGAGCCAGCGTTCCGCGCGGGCGTGGTCGTGCCGTCCGGTCCGGACGGGCGCAACCAGGGCGGCAGCCGCGATGGCCGCAAACGGCGCCACCGGGAAATCGCGGTAGCGCGGATCGAACACCAGCGCGAGCGCCAGCGCGAGCGCGGCCACCCCCGCCGCCCCCTGCCCGACACCAAACAGCCATGCCGCCCGCCGCCCCGTTCGCAGGCTGCCGAGGTGCCCGAGTGGACGCGGTGAAACAGTGCCGCCGCGCAGCCTCGACGCCATCACGGGCAGGGCCACCGCCAGTCCCGCCAAGGCCGCCACCCGCAGCGTCGAACTCAGGTCGCGCGCCTGGACAATGCCGGATTCGACCGTCGCACCCAGCGTGCCGCCCGCCACGATGGCCAGCCCCACGATGGCGAGCCAGTCCACCCGCGACAGCGGCCAGATGCTGTTGCGCGACGAATGGATCGCGATCCCGAGGATCGCAATCCCGAACACGATCCCGACCGCTGCCTGGAACGGCCATAGCGGACTGTTCGACACTGGCCCGCCCCACTCGAACTTCAGCGACCGGCTGTCGGCGCCCAACAGGCCCCAGGCTCCGCCCACCGTGCCTTCCAGCACGCGTTTCCAGGGCTGGTCGAAAGCTTCGATGATATTCATCTCGTAAGCGCGCTCGCGTCCCAGCTTGATGAGTTCCTGCACCACGCGCGCCTGGTTGTGGGGGCTCGGCAGAGCCGAGCTGCGCATCCGGCCCTGGCTCGGCCAGCCGGTCTCGCCGATGAGCAAACGGCGGCCGGGGAAGATCGCGGCAACCTCGTTGCGCACGTCGACCACGTGCTGGGCAGCCTCGGAGGCCGCCACCGGCTCGTCCTCCCAGTAAGGCAGGATGTGGATGGTGATGAAGTCGACCCGGTCGGCGAGGGGCTTGTTCCGGATCCAGAACTCCCAGACGTCGGCATAGGTCACAGGCACGCCGACCCGTTCGTCGACCCCGCGGATGATGGCGCCCAGCGTCTCCGCCGTGAGCTCCCGGCGCAGCAGCACCTCGTTGCCCACCACGATGGCGCGGATGTTGGCGGCCTGCGGCCCGGCGGTCGCGACCGCAAGCTCGATCTCGGCCTCGTTGGCGACCGGATCACGGCCGAGCCAGATGCCCATCAGCGTCTGCATGCCGTGGCGGGCCGCAATCTCGGGCACCCGATCGAGACCCTGTCCGACAGAATAGGTCCGGACGCACCGCGTGATCCTGGAGAGTGCCGCCATGTCCTGGTCGATCTGGGCCTCGGACGCCACAAATCTGGGATCGAAGGGCGTCTGGCCGCGCCGGAACGGTGCATATGACAGGCAGGGCACCTGCGGCGTGCCGCCCCTGACCCCTTCCGGCATGGGGACCGGTTGTCCGGATATCCACCAGAAGGTCGCAATGGCGACAACGACGGGCAACGCAAGAAGCCATGGAAGCCAACGGGACAAAGGTCTATTCTCCGATCAAGCAAGGTGTTTCGCAGCCGTTCCGCCGCGAAAGCGTCAAAATTTGGAACACCATTGTGAGCCGCAGCAACCGTCCCTCCGGAGCCCGTCCCATCTCATGTTCGCAGTCCGCGCCCTCACGGCGTCGGTCGTTGCCTCGACCTGCGCCGCCCTTCTGTCTGTCGCCTCGATTCCGCCTGCCTTCGCGCAGGCTGAAGCCGATGCCTCGAAGCGCCCCGAATGCGCGTGGACCGGGCAGAGGATCGTGGGGATGCTCTGGCGCGACGATCTCAACGGCGCCAGGGAACATTTCGCGATCTACGAGCGTTTCGAGTGTCCCGCGGATCATGTTCGACTTGCGTTTCGCTGCGTCGTCAAGGGCGGCGAGATCGACGCAGATGATGTCGACACCACCAGGGCCCGGATCTGGGGGTGCTGGATGACGCCTGACGGCTGATGCGTCGGCGCCACTGAGGCCCGCGACAGAACGACGCAACAGGGACGGAAACGCTCGGGCCCACCGCTTTCATGCGTGACGGACCAAGCCACTGGAACAGGCGCTGAACACATGCCGCGAGTAGACGACGGGCATTCCCGGTCGAATGCCTCTGCCATCGCCAAGATTGTCCTCGTGCTCGCGCTCGCGGCGGTGGTTCATGGCGCGCTTTGGTTCGTCGCCCGCGGACAGAGCGACGCGCCCCCGGCGCCGCAGCGCTACAATAGCCTGTCGTTTGCGCCATACGACCCTTCCGCGGATGTGGAGGCCGGCGCCAGCGCCAGTCGCGAGCAGATCGCTGCCGATCTCAAGACCATTGCGCCTCTGACCCGCTCGATCCGTACCTATGCGGTGACTGGCGGACTGGAGGCGGTGCCTGAGCTTGCGGCGCAGCAGGGCGTCAAGGTCTCGCTCGGCGCCTGGCTCGACACCGACGAGGAGCGCAACGCACGCGAGATCGAGGCGGCGCTCGCGCTGGCCGAAAAGCATACCAACGTCACCAGCCTCGTGATCGGAAACGAGGCCGTCCTGCGCCGCGACAAGACCGCGGCGGAGATGGCGGCGTTGCTGCGCGAGGTCCGCGACCGCACCGAGACCCCGATCACCACGGGCGAGGTCTGGCACGTCTGGCTCGACAACCCCGAACTCGCCAGCTCCGTCGACTACATCGCGGCCCATATCCTGCCCTACTGGGAGGGCCTGCCCGCCGAGGTCGCCGTCGACCACGCGATCTCGATCTACAACCGGCTGCGCCGGGCCTTCCCCGGCAAGCACATCGTCATCGCCGAGTTCGGCTGGCCCAGCGCCGGACACAACATCAAGGACGCCGAGCCGGGCCTGATGGAGCAGGCGCGCGCCATCCGCGGATTCCTTGCCCGCGCCGAGGCCGGGGGCATCGAATACAACATCGTCGAAGCTTTCGATCAGCCCTGGAAGACCTTCGAGGG
>JAEWEX010000100.1 GCA_023389135.1 Pseudomonadota bacterium
GAGGAAGGCGTTGACCGCCTTGCTGATGCGCGTCGCCACCTCGTCGGACATGCCGCTCGGCGCGATCAGCGAGTACCACTCGGTGAGCTGGAATTCCGGCAGGCCCGACGCCTCGTGCATGGGCGGCAGGTCCGGCACGAAGCGGTTGCGCTCCGGCGTGCTGACGGCGAGCGGACGCAGGGATTCCAGATGCGGACGCATGGAGCCGTAGGGCCCGAGCATGACGTGGATGCGGCCCGCCACCAGATCGACATAGGCCGGGCCGATGCCGGCATAGGGCAGGTGCTCGATCTCGACCTTGGCGTCCCGCTTGAGGATTTCCAGCATCAGGTGCGGCGCCGTGGCGTTGCCGGCGGAGCCGAAATTGAGCTCGCCCGGATTGGCGCGCGCGTACTCGATCAGCTCCGGCACGCTCTCGGCCGGGACCGACGGATGCACCGCCAGGATGTTGGGCACCGAGGCCAGCACCGACAGGCCGCGCAGGTCGGTCATGGGGTCGTAGGGAACGTTGTTGCTGACCGAGGGCAGGATCAGGTTCTGGAGGGTCTGGATGCCCAGCGTGTGGTTGGGATCGCCGTCCTTGACCGCGACCATGGCGAGCGCGCCGGCGGCCCCGGCGCGGTTCTCGACGATGACCGGCTGGCCGAACTCGTTGGCCAGATGGTCCTGCATCAGCCGCGGAATGGCGTCGGCGATGCCGCCGGGGGGAAATCCGACGACGATGGTGATGGGCTGGGTCGGCCAGGTCTGCGCCATGGTGGCGGTTGCGCCCGAAAGCGCCACGGCGGCGCCTGCCGCCAGCGCCGTCAGCAGGTGTCTTCTGTTCATGAGATCATCCTCCCTTATCAAGGCGTGAGCGCGCCCGGGAGGCGCGCTCTTTTCAAGATATTCATGTAATTGATTACAGAAGCTTCCGGCAGTGTCAATCATCCATACCACTGGATGAGATCACGTTCCCGCTGGACGCATCAATCCTGGGCTGCGTCCGGCGTCGGCGCAACCCTGTCGGCCGGACGGCTTCCGCCCCGGAGCTCGCCGGCCACGATCAGGGCTCCCGCCAGCGCGATGGCCGCGGCCCCCGCCAGCGTCCACGCCGTCGGCACCTGGCCCAGGAGCGCATAGCCGAACGCCATGGCGCCCACGAGCTGGAAATAGCTGTAGGGCGCCAGCATCGACGCCTCCACTTGGCGGTGGGCGGCGATGAACAGCACGTGGGAGCCGAGATAGATCAGCCCGCTCGCAGCCATGCCCGCCACCGCCAGCGGGCTCGGCGTCACCCACACGAACGGCAGGATCAGGCTGCTGGTCGCGGCGGCGGCCAGCGCCATGTAGAAGTTCGCCGCCCATGGATTGACCCGCACCGCCGCGAACCGGGTCAGCAGCTGGTGGCAGGCGATGGCCGCCATTGCGCCCATGGCGCCCAGATACGCCGGGTGCAGCGCGCCGCCCCACGGCCGGGTGATGGCGAGCATGCCGGCGACCCCCACCAGCGCCGCGACCCGGGGCGCGAGCCCGACCCGCTCGCCCAGCAGCAGCAGCCCCAGGATCATGGTCGCCACCGGGGCGAGGAAGATGATGGCGGCCGCCTCGGCGAACGGGATGTAGCCGATGGTCAGCACCACCAGATAGGTGCCCACCACCGGGATCACGCCGCGCAGCAGCAGCGCGCCCTTGTGGCCGGTGTCGGCCACCGCCCGCCAGTGGAACGGCAGGATCGCCAGCGACCCGAACACCAGGAAGAAGAAGAACCGCCCCCACACCGCCTCGGCGACGCCGGTCTCGTCGGCCACCAGCCGGAGCATGGCGTCGTTGAACGCGAACAGGCAGTTCGCGGTCGCGGCCATGCCGATGCCGGCGAGCCGCGGCGTGCGCCATCGGCTGCTCAGCATCGGCGCGTGGCCGCGGGCAGCACCTCCGCGGGGCTACAGCACCCGGATCGGCTGGCCGTCCAGGAACGCGATCGCATTCTCAACACCCTGCCGGAAGAATTCGCGGTAGATCTCGGCGGAGCCGTAGCCGATATGCGGCGTCAGCACCGTGTTGGGCGCCGCAAGCAGCGGGTCGCCCGCCCGCAGCGGCTCGCGCCAGTGCACGTCCAGCGCGGCGCGGATGCGGCCCTGCCGCAGCGCCTCCAGCAGCGCCGGCTCGTCGATCAGCGGCGCGCGCGAGGTGTTGACCAGGATCGCGCCGGGCTTCATCCGCGACAGCTCGTCCGCGCCGATCACCCCGCGCGTGCGGTCGGACAGGACGAGGTGAAGGCTGACCGCGTCGGCGCGCGCGAACACCTCGGACTTGTCCACCGCCGCCGCCCCGGCGGCCGCGGCGCGCTCCGGCGTCAGGTTGGGGCTCCACGCGATCACGTTCATGCCCAGCGCCCGGCCGTAGCCGGCCATCAGCGCCCCGGTGCGGCCGAGCCCGACCAGCCCGAGCGTGCGGCCGGAGAGTTCGATGCCGGCCGAGGTGCCGATCTGGTAGCGGCCGGCCCGGGTCGCGGCGTCCGCCGCCGGGATCTGCCGCGCCGCGGCCAGCATCAGCGCCAGCGCCAGCTCGGCGGTGGCCGCGCCGTTCTCGCCGCCCCCGGTCCAGCACACGGTCACGCCCCGCTCGGCCAGCGCCGCGAAATCGATGGCGCCCGCACGCTTGCCCGTCAGACCGAACATCTTCAGCCGCGGCAGCCGCGCCACCAGCGACGCCGGGAACGGCGTCCGCTCGCGCATGGCGAGCAGGATGTCGAACCCCTCCAGGGCTGCCGCCGCCTCGTCCTCGCCGGCGAACGGCTCCTCGAAGAACACCACCTCGGCGCGCGCCTCCAGCGCCGACCAGTCGGCGCTGCCGCGGGCGGCCCGGTGCCAGTCGTCCAGCACCGCCACCCGGCTCCTCATGCCTGCCTCCGCCATGGTCCGCTCAGCGCCGGAACGAGGGCGGGATCGTGGCGGGGTCCACCTGGTCGGCCGCCACCAGCACGTGCCAGTAGGCATGGTCCACATGGTGGACGATGGTGTTCTCGAGGCTGCGCACCACCAGGTCTCCCTCGGCGGAATGCGCCGCGGCCATGTGGGCGACCTCCTCCGGCAGGCCGACGCTCAGGCAGATGTGCACGCCATAGGCGGGATGGCGGATCGACGGCCGGCCGGTGTGCTGCGACTTGGCCCAGCGCGCCCGGTTCACCGGGTCGAACTCCCAGGGCTTGCCGATGTCGTGGCACAGCGCACCGGCCACCACCAGGTCGCGGTCGATCTGGATGTGGGGGAAATGCTCGATGAAATCGTCGGCCATCTTCATGGCGAGCCGGGTGACGCCGCGCAGGTGGTCGGTCTGGTCGCCGCTCAGCGCCTCCAGGTCGCCCGGCACGCCGCAGGCCTGCATGTCGCGCAGCGAATCGTAGCTGCTGCCGGCCAGCGCGAAGGCCCAGGCCTCGGTGACCTTGTCGCGCAGCCCCGCGTCGCGAATCTCCGCGATCTCGGGCAGTTCCTCCCGGACGCGGGCGCGCAGCTCGTCCGTGATCGGCCGCCCGCGGGCGGCGAGGGGCCGGGCCTGCCCGGCTTGCTTGGCTGTGGCTGTCATCGTGATGCTTTCTGTCGAGAGTGTCTGGATCGTGACCCCGGGACGGCGCGCCGCCGCCCCGGGGCCGTCATCGGGCGTCAGGCCGCAGCCGACTGGGCGAGCGACACGAGATCGGGCGGGAACAGGTCGGGGTTGTCCGTCAGGACCGGGGCCGCGGCCTTGCGGAACGACTCGCCATCAACCTCGGTCATGACCTCCATGCCGTTGGCGGCGAGGAAGTCGTAGGCCGCCGCCTCGTCCTTCTGGGTATGCTGGCGCAGGTGCTCGTCGGCGGCGCTGGACGCCGCGAGGAACGCCTCGCGCTCGGAGGCGTCCAGCCCGTCGAACACCTTCGGGTTCATGACCACATAGGCGGTGGTCAGCACGTGGTCGGTCTTGGAGACGTGTTTCTGGACCTCGAACAGCTTGTTCGACTTGACCACCGAGGGCGGCGTGTCCTGGCCGTCGGCGACCCCCTGCCGCAGCGCCAGGTACAGCTCGCTCAGGTCCACCGCCACGGTGGAGGCGCCCAGCGCCTGCATCAGCGCGATATAGGCCTTGGCGTTGGGCACGCGCATCTTCATGCCCTGCATGTCCGCAGCCGAGCCGATGGGCTTGACGTTGTTGGTCATGCAGCGGAAGCCGAGGTCGGTCCAGCCGACCAGGTTGAAGCCCTTCTCCAGCGACCGCTTGCGCAACTCGTCGCCGAAGCCGCCCGCGATGGCGGCATAGGCCTGCGCGCGGCTCTTCCACAGGAACGGCGCGTCGGTGACCGACATCTCCGGCACCCAGTTCATCAGGCCGACGCCGATGGCGCCCATCTCGATGGAGCCCAGGCGCACCGCCTGCGCGGTGTCGCGCTCGTTGCCCATCTGCGCGTCCGGAAAGATCTGGACGGTGATGGCGCTGGAGGTCGAGGCCTCGATGGTGGATTTGAAGTGCTCCGCCCAGATGTGCCAGCCATGCGCGGTGGGCGCCGGATGCGCGAATCTGAGCCGCCGCGCCGCGCTGGCGCGGCCGGGCAGGATGGTGAAGGCGCCGGCGGCGGCGCCGATCTTGAGGACGTCGCGTCGGGATACGGCGCGGCGGCCGGCCTTGGAACCGTGAGACACCATGACTTGCTTCCTCCCGTGATGGGCGGCCCGTGTCGTCCGGGTCAGCCCTTGAAGTCCAGCAGTGCGGGCAGCACCGTGGTGATGGATGGCACCGCCGCGACCAGCAGCAGCCCGGCGATCAGCACCGCGAGGTAGCCGAGCATCACGCGGCTGGTGGGCTCCACCCGGGCGCCGGAGATCTTGCAGGCCACGTAGAGCGCGATGCCGATGGGCGGCAGGATCGAGCCGATGCCGAACGCCTCCGCCATGATGATCCCGTATTGCAGCGGGTCGACGCCCAGCTGGACGGCGACCGGCAGCAGCAGCGGCGCGAGGATGATGATGGTGACGAAGCTGTCCAGCACCGCCGCCACGATGACGGTGATGACGATCACCGCCACCAGGAAGCCCATGGTGCCGAGCCCGGAGGCGAGCGCCGCCAGCGACTGCGTAACGCCCTCCAGCGTCAGCGCCCACGAGAAGATGGTCGCGGCGCTGACGGTGAAGAAGATCATGCCGTTCAGCATCGAGGCGCTGGTCAGCGTCTCCCAGAAGCTCGCCCAGGTGAAGCGCCTGTAGACCATGCCGAGCACCAGCCCGTAGACCACGGCGAAGGTGGACACCTCCGTGGGCGTGCCGAAGCCGCCGATGATGCCGCCGATCAGGATCACCGGCATCAGCATGGGCAGCAGCGCGCTGCGGCCGGCGGATGCGATCTGGCCCGCCGTGGCGCGCGCGGTCGGCTGCCAGCCGAACACCGAGGCGCGGATGCGGATCAGGATCATCAGGCACACCGCCAGCGTCGCCGCCGGCAGCAGCCCCGCGATGAACAGCGCCCCGGTGGAGATGCCGGTGGCCGAGCCGATCAGGATCAGCGCGATGCTGGGCGGCACGGCCTCGGCCATGGCGGCGGCGGAGGCCAGCACCGCCGCGCGCTCGGGCGCCGGGTAGCCCTGCTCCTCCAGCCGCTTGCTCATGGGGATGCCGATCATCGCCATGTCGGCGGCCTTGGAGCCGGAGATGCAGGAGCCCAGATAGCAGCCCACCAC
>JAEWEX010000118.1 GCA_023389135.1 Pseudomonadota bacterium
GTGGTCGGTCTTGACGACGTTCTCGGAGACCTCGTTGAACTTCATGCGCATGATGTTGGCGGGCGGGTTCTCGCCGGCGTCGACGATGCCGGTCTGGAGCGCGGTATAGAGTTCGCCGAACGCGATCGGCACCGGGTTGGCACCGAGCGCGCGCCAGATCTGGGCGGAGACGGGCTGGTCGTCAACGCGGATCTTGATGCCGCGGAAATCGGCCAGCGTGGTCGGCGCCTTGCCCTTGTTGAAGAACATGCGCGTGCCGTTGGGCGCGAACGACAGGATGCGCAGGTTGGACTTCTCAAGCAGCAGCTCGCGGAACCGCTCGCCCACCGGCCCGTCCATGACCTTGTCGTAATGCGCCGCGTCGCGAAAGATGAATGGCAGCGACCAGGCGCCCAGCGCAGGCGCATAGTTCTGCATGGCGCCGCCGCTCGAATGGCACTCCAGCACGCCGCTGTCGACCTGCTCGGTCTGCTCGCGCTCGGAACCGAGCTGGCTGGCCGGGAAGATCTGCATCTCGATCTTGCCGCCCGACTTCTCCGCCATGATCCGGGCCATGGCCTCGAAGGCGTCCTGCTCGAAATGCACCGGCGGCATGACGTGTCCGAGCCGGAAGGTCAGCTCCTGCTTGAGTTCGGCGCCGGCCGGGGTCGCCGTCATGGCGGCCAGCGCCAGCGCGGCGACAGTAACGTGCAGCTTTGCGATCATGTTCGACATCCCTCTTGTTTTTGACAGGGCCGGACGGTCCCGTGTCCGGACGCGATTGCAGTGGCGGGCGGCCGCCCTATCTCTGCCTTCTTGTATACAAGCATACGGTATGGGATCGTGCAACCGGGCAGGCCCCGGTTGGCCCTGCCCGGGGAACGACGGGAGAACACGCCATGAAAAGCCCCACGCCCCTTGAGAGCGTGCCGTTCGTGCTGGCGCCCCGCCAGAGCCTCGCCGACCAGATCGCCGACGCCATCGTCGAGCGCATCGCGACCGGCGTCCTGAAGTCCGGGGAGCGCCTGGTGGAGACCGAACTGGCCGAATGGCTGTCGGTTAGCCGCGTCCCCGTGCGCGAGGCGCTGAAGGTGCTCGAGGTGCAGGGCATTGCAGTGGCGCAGGCGAGCCGCGGCGTCGCGGTCGCCGATTTCGGAGTGGAACGCATCCGGCAGGTACGCGAGCTGCGGCTCGAGATCGAGAAGGTGATCGCGAGGCAGGTCGGCGGCAGGATCGGGGGCAGCCCCTCGCTCGCCCTTCAGCTCGACGGCATCATCGACCAGATGGAGCTGGCGTCGGCGCGCTGCGACGCGGCCGGCATCAACCGGCTGGACCTGGAGTTCCACCGCACGCTGTGCCGGATGTCCGAGAACGCCACCGCCGCCGTGCTCTGGGACGCCCTGGCCCGCCACATCCGCATCATCTTCGGGCTGGAAACGCTGAACGAGGCGAATCTGCGCCCTGTGGTTGAAGAGCACCGCCTGCTCAAGGATGCGATCCTCTCCAACGACGCCCAGTCCATCTACGAGGAACTGCGCCGGCACATCAACGGTCGGAAGTGGACTTGACGAGGCGCCTCATGGCCTGCACCCGAGGATTGCGATGACCATGGCGTTGCCGTCGGCGTCGCGTGGACCGCGGGCTCAAGGGGACCGCTGGAAGTCCCGCTTCTGGGCGGCGATGCGGAACGGGGCGTTGGGGCCGCCATAGCCGGCATAGGAGCCGCGACGCTCGACGATCTCGAAGAACAGGCCGTCGCCATATGTGCGGCTGTAGATCTGGAAGAACTCGCCGCCCTCGTCGCGGTCGTAGAGGATGTTCTCCGCCCTGAGCCGCGCCGACAATTGCGGGTCGATGCCGAGGCGCGCCTCAAGGTCGTCGTAATAGTTGGCGGGGATGGCGAGCGGGCGGAAGCCGAGGTCGCGCAGCGCGGACGCGGTCGCCAGGATGTCCCGCGTCGCGAACGCGACGTGCTGGACGCTGGAACCGAAGCTCTCGGCGATGAAGTGTCCCGCCAGCGTGCGCTGGTTCTCCGCGCCGTTGAGGGTGAGGCGCAGCGCCCCGTCCTCGCCCTCGATCACCTGGCTGCGGACGAGGCCCGCCGGGTCGACCACGTCCACCATGGCGGACTTCCGGGCCCGGAAGATCGACGTGTAGAACAGGATCCAGGTCAGCATCTCGCCATAGGCCATGGTCTGCGCCACGTGGTCGATGGCGACCAGCCCGGCATCGGCGGCCTCGCTCGCCCGGGGTGCGGAAAACTCGGTCTCCCACACGCGCCCGAGCGCGGCGCTCGCGTCCAGGAAATAGATCACGCCGCCGCCGACGCCGCGGATGGCGGGGATCGGCAACTCGCCGGGGCCGCGCGGCTGCTCGAAGGTCTGCACGCCCAGCGCCCGGGCCCGCGCCACGGTCGCGGCTGCGTCCTCGACCTTGAGGCCGATGGCGCAGGCATTGGCGCCATGGGCAAGATAGGAGGAGTGGGCGAAGCCCTCGCGCTCGGTGTTGACGACAAGGTTGATGCCGCCGTCGCCGCCGGCCTGCCTCCACAGCGTCACCTCCTTGTTGACGTGGCGGGCGACCGGCGAAAAGCCCATGGTGGCGAACAGTGCGCCCAGTTCCTCCGCCTCCGCCTCGTCGGCCGCGAACTCCACGAATTCGACGCCGTGCACGGGGACCCGGTCCGGCATGGCCGGCACGCCGAGCTTCAGCGCCGGCTCGGCGCGGGCGACGCGGTCCATCAGGTTCAGGAGCGAGCGGTGGCCGTCCACCGCGATGGAGCGTGGCGAGCCGCCGCGGAACTGGTCGTTGAAGATCTCCAGCGACAGCGGCCCGCCATAGCCGGTGGCGGCCACCGCGCGCATGAAGTCGGTGACGGCCAGGTCGCCCTCGCCGGGCATGTTGCGGAAATGCCGGCTCCAGTACAGCAGGTCCATGCCGATCAGCGGCGCGTCGGCAAGCTGGACGATGAAGATGCGGTCGCCGGGGATGCCGCGGATCGAGCCCACGTCGATGCCGCGGGCGAGGGTGTGGAAGGAATCCAGGATCAGCCCGATGGCCGGATGGTCGGACCGGCGCACGACCTCCCAGGCGTCCCGGTGGTCGTTGACGTGACGGCCCCAGGCCAGCGCCTCGTAGCCGACGCGAAGGC
>JAEWEX010000204.1 GCA_023389135.1 Pseudomonadota bacterium
CTCCAGCTCGTGGGGCGCGAAATCCACCACCAGCAGGCGCCCGCCCGGCGCAAGCGCGCGCGCCGCCTCGCGGATGGCGCGGGCGCCATCGTCGAGATAGTGCAGCACCTGGTGGATGATCACGAGGTCGAATCCGCCGGCGGGCACGGGCAGGGCATAGACGTCCGCCTGGCGGAGCTGGGCACGCCCGAGCCCGGCACGGGCGAGGTTCGCGCGCGCCACCGCCAGCATCTCGTGGCTGAGGTCGAGGCCGACCGCACGATCGGCGTCGGCGCCGAGCAGTTCCAGCATGCGCCCGGTCCCGGTGCCGAGATCGAGCAGCGCGCGTACCGGCGTGTCGCCGAGCGCGTCGCGGATCGCGCGCTCGACCGCATCCTCCTCCACGTGAAGAGCGCGGATGGCGTCCCAGTTGCGGGCCTGGGCGTCGAAATAGCGCTGGGCGGCCTCGGCGCGGGCGGCGCGCACCTCGGCGAGCCGCTCGGCGTCCCGGATGAGCTGCGGGTCGCCGGGGGCGAGGCGGCCGACGACGTCGCGGACGAGACCCGCAAGCGGCCCGCGGTCGGTCAGCCGGAAGAACGCCCAGGAGCCCTCGCGGTGGCGCTCGATCAGTCCGGCCTCGGCCATGAGCTTCAGGTGCCGCGAGATGCGCGGCTGCGACTGGCCGAGGATGGCGGTGAGATCGGAAACGTTGAGCTCGCACTCCGCCATGAGCGCCAGAATGCGCAGCCGCGTCGGCTCGCCTGCGCCGCGCAATGCGGCAAGGACGGCCTCCAGCGGCGCCTGGGCGGCGGCGGGGTGAGGTTCAGACATAAAGATATCTTTATGCTTATTGTCCGGAGCGCGCAAGGGGCGCGTCGCGGCCGCCATTTCCCCGAACTGGAACCAATCCGGACGCCCGGGTGTTTCCCGGGCGGATCAACAACCGGAGGTGCGCCATGACACTCCTGAAGGATGCGACCGTTTCCGCCATCGCGCTGGCCGCGCTGCTGGCGCTTGCACCGGTGGCCACCGCGCAGACCGCGGGCTCCGGGCTGCCCAATGTCGATTGCCCCGCGCCGGGCAAGACCGAGACCTCGGTGGAGACAGGTGTCGAGGAACCTGCAAAGCAGCCGGTGGAGCTGAGCGCCATACTGCCGTCCGTGGGCGGCAACGAGGACAGCGCCGCCCCCACCGTCCAGCAGGACGGAAAGGATGTCATGGCGCTGTCGGAATGTCCCCAGAACGAGCCGGGGCACCCCAACTCCATGGACAAGCCGACCAAGACTAACTGACGCCCCACAGCCGCTGCGGAGGCACCTTCACCGAGAGCGTGTCGGCGGCGGAGATGTCGCCGGCGCGCTCGACCGTGAGCACGACGCCTCGCCGGCCCCTGGCGGCAGCCGGAAATGCGGTCTCAACGCCCTCGCGCGCTGCGGGCGCCAGATTGGAGGCGATTGCGCGGCCGGCTATCCGGCATGGCGCATTCTGGCCCTCGACCACCAGCGCGGCCCCGGACGACGCAAAGATGCGCGTGCCGGCGGGCAGCCAGGACAGATCTTCGAGCCCCTGCGTCACGATGTTGGCGCCGATCCAGGCCGGATCGATCGCCGCCAATCCCATATCGGCCGCGACGGCCGCAAGCTCCTCCACCGAGACGGCGCTGAGCTGGCGGCCGGACCGCATGGACATTCCGCGCCGGTACCAGGGCTCGCGGGCGCCGGCGGCCCGGACATGGCCGTGGTGGCGGGTTCCCGGAAGGCCCGCGAGGTCGAGCGTCAGCCGCTCGACCCTTGCAGTGAGAGGGTAGGGTTCGCTCTCGCTATAGAGCGCCGCCACCGCCGCCTTGACGACGCGCCCGGGGTATGTCCGTCCGATCACCGCCATCGCTTACAATGACCGCCGCCGAGGCGGAACGGGCAACGCGGCAAATCGTCGTCACCCCGCCGCCACCTTCGCGGCAATGCCGGCCACGAAGCGGCCCTGGAAGCGGGCGCCGTCGAGTTCGTTGTCGCTCGGCCAGCGGCTGCCGTCGCCGCCGGTGATGGTCGACGCGCCATAGGGACTGCCGCCCGTGATCTCGGTCATGACGGTCTGGCCGGCGAAGGCGTAGGGCAGGCCGGCGACCACCATGCCCTGATGCAGGAAGGTGGGCAGGAAGCCGAGGATGGTGGATTCCTGGCCGCCGTGCTGGGTGGCCGATGCGGTAAAGGCCGAGCCGACCTTGCCGACCAGCGCGCCCTTGGCCCAGAGCGGGCCGGTCTGGTCCCAGAAGCTGCGCATCTGCGCGGCGACCGTACCGAAGCGCGTGCCCGCCCCGACGATGATGGCGTCGTAGTCGGGAAGCTCGTCCACCGTTGCGACGGGCGCCTTCTGGTCGAGCTTGTAGCCGGCGGATCTGGCGACGTCCTCCGGTACGGTCTCCTGCACCCGCTTGACCACGACCTCCGCGCCCGCTTCCCGGACACCTTCGGCCACGGCCTCGGCCATGGCCTCCAGATGGCCGTAGGTGGAATGGTACAGCACGAGAACCCTGGTCATGTCGGCAAGCCTCCGGATGATGTGGTGTCCCGGATTGGCCGGGCGTCATGCGGGAACATGGCCGCCATCGGTGCACCATCAACCGGGTTGCGCGCATTCGCCATTTGCAGAAATGCAAAAAGGGGCCGTGGGGGCTCCTTTGCATCATCTCGCCTACTGGAGTGATCGGCGGGCAGTCAGGCGCGCGGCAACTCGGCATCGATGCCGAGGATGCGCATGTCGCGCGAGGTCGGCCTGCGGTTGGCCTCGATGGCCGCCGATGCGCGGACCGCGGCGCCGAAGATGTCGGCCGCTTCCGCAACGGCACGGGCGATGAGCGCGAAAATGTGGATCATGTCTGCCTCCGTACGGCGCGAACCGTCTTGCCGCGCCCTTCGAGAGCAAAGATGCCCCCTGATGCTGCATCGCACAACGCCCAAAAAGCGCTGGTCGGCCATGCGGTTGATGCATGGTAGGAGCGGGAGGCGTTAGCGATTGCGAAACGATCGGGGTTCCGGCCGGTGCGGACGGGGGGACTCGAACCCCCAAGGGCCAGGGCCCGCAAGATTTTAAGTCTCGAGCGTCTACCAGTTTCGCCACGTCCGCGGCCGGAGCGGCACCTTATGCCAGGGCGGCGACGGCGCGGAAGGCCCGTTGGGACATCCGGTGAGGGCAAGCGCAAAAGAAAACCGGGCGCCCCGCGAGGAGCGCCCGGTGGAGGACTTCTTATTGCCCCCGTCCCAGCGGGACGATCAGAAGCGGTAGTTCAGGCCGACGCGGACAGTGTGCAGATCGAAGTCGGCATCAACGCCACCCGGGCCGAAGCCGAGTGCATAGTTCTCTTCGTCGAAGTTCAGGTACTGATACTCAAGCTTGGCGCTGAGGTTGTCGGCGAAGGCGTACTCGACGCCAGCGCCCAGGACGTAGCCGAAGTGGGTGTTATCGTCAGAATCACCGACGTTGTTGGAACGCTCGGCGTCCGCGAAGGCGACACCGCCGGTGACGTAGGGCAGGAACCGGTCGAACGCATAGCCGAGGCGGGCGCGCACGGTGCCAAGCCACTCGACCTCGTGATCGATGCTCAGATCGCCGATGGACGTGTCGCCCTCGATGTTGGTCCAGGACAGGTCGCCCTCAAGGCCGACCACGACGCCATTCATGAACTGGTAGTTGGCGCCGATCTGGCCACCGAGCAGAAAGCCGTCGGCATCCATCGAGCCCGAGACGTCCGAATCGATGTCACCCCAGCCGTAGCCGACATGCAGACCGGCATAGAAGCCGGTCCAGCTGAAGACCGACACGGGCGCATAAACCGCTTCCGGCGCCGGGGTGTAGATGTCGGCGGCCTGGGCGGTGGCGCCCCAGGTGAGCGCGGCCGCGGCGACGCCGGCGATTGCGAGCTTCTTCATAATCACTCTCCATGGCCCGACCCCCGCGGGCCGGATACGCTGTGTACCTGGATGGTACCTACATCGCCCAACGCACGGAGTCAGCGCTTTGGAGATGGCTCCCATGCGAAACATTCAGCATGTTGCCGGCGCGCAACACCCGATAGGCTGTGCCGTATAAGGGAGACTTTGCGCTTGAGCGCATCGTTTTCGTCGATTTCCACTTAACAGAAGTTAAGTTGTGCGGCGGACTGTTGCGGCAATTGTGGCAATTTTGGACACAGCTGCAGACGTGTCGCCCCGCGGATTCGTATTCCCGCCTGCCCGAATAGAGTCCGCCTACGCTGACCGTCTCAATCGCGACCGTCGTCCTTGCCGGTGCCGCCGCCGCGGAAGAACAGCCCCTCCGCGCGATGCAGCACCGCCAGGATGAACAGGCCGAGGGCGGTGACGATGCCGGCGATCGCCAGTTCTCCGAGCCCGCAGGCGAGCCCGATGGCGCCCGACAGCCACAGCCCGGCTCCGGAGGTCAGGCCCTGAACCCGGCCCCTGGCCTGGATGATGGTGCCAGCCGCGAGGAAGGCGACGCCCGCCGTCACCGCCTCGATGATGCGGATCGGATCGGCGTTGGAGCCGTCGCGGGCGCGCTCCATCACTTCGAAGGTGAGGACCGTGAATGTCGCTGCCGCCACCGATACCAGCATGTGGGTGCGCATTCCGGCCGGGTGGTTGCGCACCTCGCGGTCGATCCCGATCAGCAGCCCGAGGATCGCCGCCGCGACCAGCCGCACGGTGACCGTCAGGAGCCCGATCTGGGAGGGCAGCGTGCTGGAAAGCGCCTCGGCGATGGCGTTCAAGGTGGAAAACCTCCCGTTTTCGGGAAGGAACGCGCCGCGGGCGGATTGGTTGCCGCGGTCTGGGTCAGCCCGGCGCGCCGTTGCGGATCGGCGGCTGGAAGGCGAGACCCATGTCCCACGGGAAGTAGATCCAGGTGTCCTGGCTGACCTCGGTCACGAAGGTGTCGACCATCGGGCGGCCCTTGGGCTTGGCGTAGACGGTGGCGAAATGCGCCTTGGGCAGCATGGCGCGCACCGCGCGTGCAGTGCCTCCGGTGTCGACCAGGTCATCGACGATGAGCACAGCCGCACCGTCGCCGCCCAGCGCGGCGATGGCGGGCGCCACCTCCTTCATGACCTCGATGCCGCCGTGCTCCCGGTAATTGCGGTAGCTGGCGACCGAGACCGTCTCGATGACGCGGATCTCCAGTTCCCGCGCCACGATCGCCGCCGGCACCAGCCCGCCGCGGGTGATGCAGACGATGGCCTCCCATGAACCCTGTCCCGAGAGCCGCCAGGCGAGCGCGCGGGCGTCGCGGTGGAACTGGTCCCAGGAGACCGGAAACGCCTTCTCGGAGCGGGGATCGACCATGTTGCCAGTCCTCGGTTGGTCAGCGCGGCAGATCGGCGAGCATGTCGCGCACAGCCGCGACCGCTGCGGCCAGCGTCCCGGCATCGCGGGAGCGGACGACCACATTGGTGTTGAAGCCGCCGGCGTCGGTGAAGGGATAGCTGCCGATCAGGGTGTCGGGATGGGCCTTCTGCACGGCGCCGAGCGGCATGGCGATGTCGCCTTCCTTGGCATCGGCCCGGATGGTCTCCGACAGCATCCTGCGCCCGGTCGCCAGCGTCGGGCCGACCGTGTCCATCATGGACTGCATGATCGAGGGCACGCCCGCCATCACGAAGACGTTGCCGATGTGGAAGCCCGGCGCCTTGGACACCGCATTGGGGATCAGTTCGGCGCCGAACGGTATGCGCGCCATGCGCAGCCGGCCCTCGTTCAGCTCCTCGCGCTTGAACCTCTCCAGCATCATGTCGATGGCGCGCGGGTCATGGTCGATGCCGACGCCGAACGCCCTGGCCACCGCGTCGGCCGTGATGTCGTCATGGGTCGGGCCGATGCCGCCGGTGGTGAAGACATAGGTCCAGCGCGCCCGCAGCGCATTCAGCGCCGCGACGATGTCGTCCTCGTCGTCGGCGACCATGCGCACCTCCTTGAGGTCGACGCCGATGCCGGTGAGGTAGTCGGCGATGAAGCCGACATTGCGGTCCTTGGTGCGGCCGGACAGGATCTCGTCGCCGATGACCAGCACGGCGGCGGTGACGACGGGGGCGGTGGCGGACATGGGCTCGACCGTTGGGGGGAGGGTAGCGGGATGTAGCGCGGGAGGGGGCGGGGCGGCAAGGCGGAGGCGGGGTCCTCGCGTCCGGCGGAGCGATGCCCGCTTGCCTGGGCTGCCGCGGCCGGCTACCCCCGCATCATGCGCTTTCCCGCCCCGCTCGTGCCCGGACGCCTGATCCAGCGCTACAAGCGCTTCCTGGCGGACGTCGCACTGGACGACGGGCGGACGGTGGTCGCCCATGTGGCCAATTCCGGGGCCATGCTCGGCCTCAAGGCCCCGGGCGCGCGGGTGTGGCTTATGGAGAAGCCGCACACCAAGCTCGGCTGGTCGTGGGAACTGGTCGAGACGGAGGTCGCCGGGCGGCCGGCCCTGGTCGGCGTCAACACCTCCCATCCCAACCGGGTCGCCGAGGCGGCGATCGCGGCAGGCGCGATCCCCGCGCTGGCGGGCTACGCCGCGCTCCGCCGCGAGGTGCGCTATGGCGCGGCGAGCCGGGTCGACCTTCACCTGGCCGACGGCCCGCGGCCTCCGGCCTTCGTGGAGGTGAAGAACGTCCACATGTGGCGCGATGGCGGCCTTGCGGAATTCCCCGACGCTGTGACCGCGCGCGGTGCGCGGCATCTGGCCGAGCTGGCGCGCGAGGTGGCGGCCGGTGCGCGCGGGGTCATGCTCTACGTGATCCAGGGGCCGGCAGAGGCGTTCGCGCTTGCGGCGGACATCGACCCCGCCTACGCGGCGGCGTTCCGCGCCGCGCGGGCGGCCGGCGTCGAGGCGTATGCGTGGCGCTGCGACCTCACCCTCGAGGGCATCGAGATTGCGGCCGAGGTGCCGGTGCTGGAGGGGTGACGGCGGGACTGCTGTTGTCAGGCTCGCGGGGTCGCCGCTACTGTCCGGCCCGCACCAGAACGACCAGTTTCCGGACTTTTCCGCCATGCCCAGTTTCGTTTCCGATGGCCTGACCCTCGACTACATCGATGAGGGGGAGGGCGCGCCGATCCTGCTGGTGCATGGCTTCGCATCCAGCGTCGAGGTCAACTGGCGCGGGCCCGGCTGGATCGCCGCGCTGACCGGGGCCGGCCGGCGCGTGATCGCGTTCGATCATCGCGGCCACGGCCGCAGCGACAAGCCGCGGGAGCGGGAGCGCTACACCATCGAGGCGATGGCGCTGGACGCGCTTTCGCTTCTGGACCATCTGGGCGTCCAGCGGGCCGACATCATGGGTTACTCCATGGGCGCGCGGGTGGCGGCGCTGATCGCCATGGTCCATCCGGAGCGGGTGCGCAGCCTCGTGCTCGGGGGCATGGGCGAGAGGCTGTTCGTGGGCGCGCCCAAGTCGGACCTCGTGGCGGAGGCGCTGGAGGCGCCCTCGCTCGCCGACGTCACCGACCCCTATGCGCGCACCTTCCGTCGCTTCGCCGACGCGACAGGCGGCGACCTCTTGGCGCTGGCCGCCTGCATGCGCGCGCCGCGCACGCCGCTGACGCCGGAGCGGCTGTCACAGGTCTCCGCGCCGACCCTGATTGCGGTCGGCACCGACGACGAGGTGTCCGGCGCGCCCGGACCGCTGGCGGAGGCGATCCCCGGCGCCGAGGTGCTGGACATCCCCGGCCGCGACCACAACCGGGCCGTGGGCGACAAGGTTTTCCGGCAGGGCGTGCTGGACTTCCTGGCCCGGCTCGACTGAAGGTTCGGGAGTCGCGCCAGCGGGTTGCGCGCCATGGCTGAGCCTCCGATTCAGGATGAAGCCGGCCTGCGCCGCTGCCGGAGCCCGATCACGTGATCGAGCGGCGGATGCCGCCGCCGCCCGGCCGTGTTATCGTCCGCCTCGACATAACCCGACAGCCCGAGCGGAGCCTCCGCCGATGAACCAGACCCAGTCCAGGCAGCGCGGCAAGCCCGCGCTCGCAACCGTCGACCCCGCATGGGCGCAGGTGCGCCGCGAGGCCGAGGACATTGCCGGCCGCGAGCCGGAACTTTCCACCTTCGCCACCGCGACGGTGCTCAACCACGACACGCTGGAAACCGCGATCGCCCACCGCATCGCGGCCAGGCTCGACCACCCCGATCTCGGATTCCCGCTGATCGTGAAGGCGTTCGACGATCTGTTCACGGCGATGCCGGAACTGGGCGGCGCCATCCGCGCCGACATCGTGGCGGTGGCCGAGCGCGACCCCGCCTGCACCCGCTATCTGGAGCCGGTGCTGTATTTCAAGGGGTTTCACGCGCTCCAGACGCACCGGCTGGCGCACTATCTGTGGCACAGCGGCCGGCGCGATTTCGCGCTCTACCTGCAGAGCCGCTCGTCCGCCGTGTTCCAGGCGGACATCAATCCCGCGGCGCGGATCGGGCGCGGGGTGTTCCTCGACCACGCCACCGGCCTCGTGATCGGTTCCACCGCGGTGGTGGAGGACGACGTCTCCATCCTCCAGGGCGTAACGCTGGGCGGCAGCGGCAAGGAGCGCGGCGACCGCCACCCAAAAATCCGGCGCGGCGTGCTGATCGGCGCCGGGGCCAGCATCCTGGGCAACATCGAGGTCGGCCATTGCTCGCGCGTGGCGGCGGGGTCGGTGGTGCTGAAGCCTGTTCCGCCCAACGTCACCGTGGCCGGCGTGCCGGCCAAGATCGTGGGCGATGCGCCGTGCGAGAATGCCCCGTCCCACGCCATGGACCACACGCTGGACGACCACCCGCTCTATTACGACCCCGTGATCTGAACCCGTCGCCGGCCGGCGACCGTCCGGCCGGGGCATGCCGCCCTGCGGCCCGCGCTAGCGCGGGCTTGATGCGCTGCGCCCGGCATGCGAGACCGGCCCGACGCAATCAGCCCCAACCAGACAAGGAGAGCGCCGGTGGACAAGGCCGAGCTGCAGAAGATCGAGACATACCTGCGCCGCCTGTTCGGCAATCCGTCGATGCGGGTGGTCGCGCGGCCGCGCAAGACCGATTCCGCCGAGGTCTATATCGGCGAGGAGTTCATCGGCGTGCTGTTCCTCGACGACGAGGACGACGACCGCTCCTACAATTTCCAGATGGCGATCCTGGAGCAGGACCTGGCCTGAGCGGCCTCCCGCCGCAGAATGCAGCGGGGCCGGCCTCCGCGGAAAGAGGCCGGCCCCTGGCGACGCCACGGTCCGTGG
>JAEWEX010000208.1 GCA_023389135.1 Pseudomonadota bacterium
ACAAAGCCGATGTGGATGCGCTCGGTCCCGTGTTCGCCGACTTCTCCCGCGAGACCCACAATGTCGGCGTGTTCGGCAACGGCACGCGCATGAAGTTCGTCGCGAACCTGCTGGTCGCCATCAACAACGTCGCCAGCGCCGAGGCCATGGTGCTGGGCATGAAGGCCGGGCTCGACCCGCACCAGATCATCAAGCTGGTCTCGGCGGGGGCCGCGAACTCGCGCATCTTCGAGCTGCGCGCGCCGCTGATGGCGGACCGCGCCTACGAGCCCGCCACCATGTCGATCTCGCTGTGGCAGAAGGACATGAAGGTGATCGACGCCTTCGCCCGCTCCATCGGTTGCCCGACGCCGGTGTTCAATTCCACCGAGGCGATCTACCGGGCCGCGCTGGCCCGCGGCCAGGACACGCAGGACACGGCGTCGGTGTGCACCGTGCTGGAGGAAATGGCGGGCGTGAAGCGGGGATAGGCCCGCCGTCCAAGGCCGTTGACGCTGCGCCGCTTATCGGGTTGATGCAGCCTCCCAGCTCCGTCGAGGCGTGCCGATGCCGCAATCCAGTCCCCGCGCGATCGTCATCGGCGGCTCCATGGGCGGGCTGTTCGCCGCGCTGATGCTGCTGCGCGCGGGCTGGCGCGTCGACGTGTTCGAGCGGGTCGGCGTCGAGCTTTCGGCGCGCGGCGCCGGCATCGTCACGCATCCCGAGCTGCGCGATGCGCTGGGCAGCGTCGGCATCTTCCCCGGCGAGGATTTCGGCGTGGCGATCCGGCGCCGCCGCACGCTGGGGCGCGACGGCTCGGTGATCGCCGAGGTCGACTGCCCGCAGGTCGCCACCTCCTGGAACCGCATGTTCGCGCTGCTGCGCGGCGCCTTTCCGGACGCGCACTACCATCTCGGCCGCGAGCTTGCGGGCATCGATCAGGCCGAGGGCTCGGTCACGGCGCGCTTCGCCGACGGCAGTTCGGCAACCGGCGAGCTTCTGGTGGCCGCCGACGGCGTCCGCTCCACCGTGCGCGCGCTGCTGGCGCCGCAGGCCGAGCCGCTCTACGCCGGATATGTCGCGTGGCGCGGCATGGTGGAGGAGATGGCGCTGCCGGCCGATGCGCGGCGCGACCTGTTCGCGTATTTCGCTTTCTCCCTCCCGCCCGGCGAGCAGATGCTGGGCTATCCCGTGGCGGGCGAGAACAACGACCTGCGCCCCGGCCGCCGGCGCTACAATTTCGTCTGGTACCGCCCCGCGGATGCGGACACCGAGCTTGCCGGTCTGCTGACCGACGAGAGCGGCCGGCGGCACGGCATGTCGATCCCGCCGCCGCTGATCGCGCGCGCGACCATCGCGCATATGCGCGCGGAGGCGGCGCGGGTGCTGGCGCCGCAGTTCTACGCGCTGGTGGAGGCGACCCCGGAGCCGTTCCTGCAGCCGATCTTCGACCTCGAAAGCGCGCGCATGGCGTTCGGCCGGGTCGCGCTCTTGGGCGACGCCGCCTTCGTGGTGCGGCCGCATGTGGGCGCGGGCGTCGCCAAGGCGGCCATGGACGCGGCGGCGCTGGCGCAGGCGGTGGGCGGCGGCGACATCGCGGCCGGGCTCGCCCGCTACGAGGCCGCGCGGATCGAGGCCGGGCGAATCATGGTGGAGCAGGGCCGCCGGCTCGGCTCCTACATGCGCACGCGCTTCGACACCGAGGCGGAACGCGCGCTGGCCGCCCGGCACCAGACGCCGGAGGCGGTGATGGCGGAAACGGCGCTGCTGGACTTCATCCGGGCCTGAGTTCCGGCCCGCTACGCCTCCTCGTCGCTGACCAGCATCTCCCGACGGTTGGGCGGGATGGAGAACTCCTGGTAGTAGAGCGGCCCGCCATGGCTCCAGGTGGCGGCGATCAGGGTCAGGCCGTCGCTCGCATCCTCGCGGCCCTGCCGCACGCGGTGGACCACCCTCGTCACGGGCAGGTGGCACTTCGACGCGATCAGGTGCTTCAGGTTCTCGCCGTCGAGGCTGGACAGAGGTCCGCCCGCCAGCGCCGACAGCCTGGTCGCCTCGCCCCAGAACCTGCTGATGACGTCGAACTCGCCGGCGACGGCGAAGTTGCGCTCGATGTGCAGGTAGCCGCCGAGCACGGGACCCAGATGCTCGGTCCACGGCCCGGTGTCGCGGATCACCCGCCTGAGCCTGGTTGTGGGCTCCACCGGGAGGACGGTCTTGCCGTCGTCCGCCAGGAAGCGGCAGTGCCATGGCTGGCGGATGTGGGTGCGCGCGGCGACGAAGCTGCCGAGCTTGGGCTTGCGGACCACATAGCCCTCGTCCACCAGCGTGCGCAGCGCGCGCTGGACGGTGCCGAGGCTGAGGCCGGTCATGGCGGCCAGGTCGCGCTCGTTGGGCAGGCGCGCGCCGGCGGCCAGGTCGCCGGCCAGGATCATGGTCCGCAGCCGCTCGGTCAGCGCCGCATATTTCGCCGTCCCGGCCTCCTCCCGGGCGCCGAGGGCGCGGACCATTTCCGGAGACACAGAGAAATCCGGGCCTGCATTCGGCATTGTCGCGCCACCGCTTCTGCTATATAGCAATATAGAACTATAACAGCTCCAGAGTGCGTACGCGACCCGTTCGCGCCGTGGAGCGCCGCATCATAGCAGCCGATCCGGCACGTCCGGACCGGCCCGATCATCGATCCGCCCCGCCAAGAGGGCGACCACCGGGAGGAATTCGCCGTGAGACACTGGAAGAACTGGACTGCCGCCGCGGTCGTCGCGCTCGCCGCCACCGGCGCGCAGGCGCAGGACAAGATCACCCTGTCGCTGGCGACGTGGGGCGCATCTTCGCACCCGCAGGTGAAGGTCTATGCCGACCTGTTCATGAAGGAAGTCACGGCGCGCACCGACGGCCGCGTCGAGTGGAAGTTCTTCCCCGACGACACCATGGTGAAGCAGGCCTTCGTGCCGAGCGCCATCCCCGGCGGCCAGGTCGACATCTCGCTGACGACGCTGGACAACTGGACCGGCCGCATCCCCGAGGTCTCCATCGCCGCCAGCCCGCTGTGGACGCTGACCATGGAGCAGGCGCAGGCCGAACTGAAGCCCGGCGAGCCGCTGTTCGACCATTTCGACGAGTTGCTGGCGAAGCACAACACCAAGCTGCTGTCGCTGTTCGACATCGGCTCCCCGGCCCTGTTCTCCAAGTTCGAGGCGAAGTCGCCCGACGCCCTCAAGGGCCGCACGCTGCGCGCCTATTCCAAGGGCGCCTCGGAGAGCCTGCAGGCGGTGGGGGCGGCGCCCGTCACCATGGGCGTCGCCGACGTCTATTCCGCCATGCAGCGCGGCGCCATCGACGGCGCGCTGGGCGGGCTGCAGGGCGCATACGGGCTCAAGCACTACGAGGTGACCAGCCACGCGCTGGCCACCGGCGGCATCATGGGCGCGCTGGTGAACGGCTACGTCATGAACCGCGGCTCGTTCGACCGGCTGCCGGAGGACGTGCAGAAGGCGGTGCTGGAGGCGACCCAGGTCGCCCTGGACGCGGTCAACGAGGACATCCGCACCGGCTACCAGAAATACCTCGAGGACACCCGCGGCCACGGGCTGGAGGTGTTCGAGCTGAAGCCCGGGACGCCGGAATGGCAGGCCTGGGAGGCGGCGCTCGCCGACCACCGCGAGAAGCTGAAGGGCACCTTCCCCGATGCGACGCTGTCGCTGGTGGTGAAGCAGCGCTGATCGCCCGCCGCGGGGCGGCGACGCCGCCCCGCGCCCCGGCCCGCATCACGGAACCCCTGTCCCGATGATCGTCCGCATCCTCGACCTCGCCGGCCGCGGCTTCACGCTGGCCAGCGCCGCCATCATCGGCGTGCTGGCGCTGCCGGTGGCCTATGACGCGATCAGCCGCTCGCTGCGCATGCCGAGCACTTGGGTGTTCGACGTGTCGCTCTACCTGATGATCGCCGGCGGCTTCCTGGGCAACGCCTATGCGCTTCGCACCGGCTCGCATTTCCGCATGGTGATGTTCGTGGACCTGGCGGGCGCTGGCGCGCGGCGCTGGGCGGACCGCGTCGCCTATGCGGTGACGTTCCTGTTCGCCTGCGGCACGGTGTGGCTGACCTCGGGCTATGTCGCCGACAACTACGCCATGGGGTTCGGCTCCGGCACGCTGCTCAACGCGCCGCTTTGGATCCCGCAGCTCGCCATGCCGCTCGGCGCGATGGCGCTCGCCATCGAGGCGCTCCGGCAGCTCATCCTCGACGACTATCCCGACGTGGCGGAGCACTGACGCGGTGACCCTCGGCATCTCCATCACCGTCGCCTTCCTCGTCCTGATGGCGGCCGGCCTGCCGGTGTTCGTCGCCATGGGCGTCGCGGGATTCGCCGGCTTCGTGCTGGCCAAGGACCTCGCCGGCGCGATGTTCGGCTTCACCGACACGGTGTGGCAGGCCACCCACGTCTACGAGCTGATCGCGATCCCGCTGTTCATCCTGACCGGCACGATCATGCAGTTCAGCGGCGCGGGCCGCGACCTGTTCGTGGTGGTCAACGCCTTCGCCGGGCAGGTCCGCAACGCGACGGGCATCGCCACCATCGTCGCCTGCGGCATCTTCGCGGCGATCTGCGGCTCGTCCATCGCGACCGCCGCCACCGTGGGGCTGGTCGCCATTCCGGCGCTGAAGAACGACGGCTACGGCGACGCCCGGGCCGGCGGCTTCGTGGCGGCCGGCGGTACGCTCGGCATCCTGATCCCGCCGTCGATCCCCATGATCCTCTATGGCATCATCACGGACACCTCGATCGGCCAGCTGTTCATCGCGGGTGTGATCCCAGGCCTCCTGATGATGACGCTGTTCGCGATCTACGCCTGGCGCTCGGGGCCGGGCGTGTTCGCGCCGCCGCATTCCGCGGAGAGCCGCTGGGTGCTGCTGCGGCGCTCCATCGGCGTGCTGCTGCTGCCGCCGGTCATCATCGGCGCGATCTACATGGGCTTCTTCACGCCCACCGAGGTCGGCGCGCTGGCGGTGCTCTACGTGCTGGCGCTGGGGCTCGCGCAGCAGCGG
>JAEWEX010000220.1 GCA_023389135.1 Pseudomonadota bacterium
TCCCACGCCGGAGCGCCGGCGCCGACCGCGCTGCTGCAACAGCTGGCGGTGGCGGCCGCAGTGCTCGCCGCGGCAGCCATCATCGCGCGGCCCCTGATCCATACGGGATTCTCATGGGTTCTCAGGACCCGCTCGCCGGACATGTTCCTGCTGTGGGTGCTGATGACCGCGCTCGGCACTGCCTATACCGTCCATCTTGCAGGCCTGGCCGCTCCGATCGGCGCGTTCGTCGCCGGCATGGTCATCGGCGAGAGCGAATTCCGCCACCGCGTCGAGGAGGACATCCGGCCATTCCGCGACGTGCTGGTGGGGCTGTTCTTCATCAGCGTGGGCATGAGCATCGACCTGTCGGCCATGGCGAGCTTTCCCGGGACGATCGCCCTGTGGGTGCTGGTTTTCGTTCCGGCGAAGGCGGTGCTGGTGTTCGTGACAGGCATGATGGCCGGGGCTCACCGGGAGGCATCGGCCCGAACCGCCGTGATCCTGGCGCACGGCGGCGAGTTCGGGTTGCTGCTCATCACGCTGGCGCTGCAGTCCGGCATGGTGTCGCCCGAGCTGGGCCAGCCGGCGCTGATTGCGCTGGCGCTGACCATGGGCCTCGCCCCGCTGGTCATCCAGCGCAACCACTGGGCCGAACGGCCCTTCGGCCGTCGCGACCGCCGCATTGCAGCCACCGAGGTCTCGATCCGCGCACAGAGCGGCGCGCTGCGCGACCACGTCATCCTGTGCGGCTGCGGTCGGGTGGGCCGCCTCGTCGCAACCGTCCTGGAATCCGCGGACATCGCCTACATCGCCATCGAGCAGGATCTGGCGCGGTTCCGGACCGCGCGCCGGCAAGGCCACGAGGTCGTGTTCGGCGACGCGAGACACCACCGCATTCTCGAGGCGGCGGGTCTGGACCGCGCGCGACTGGTGATCCTCACCTTCGACCGTCACAACGCGGTGGAGCGCATCCTGCACCAGATCAAGGCGCTGGACCCTGCGCCGGCCTCCCTCGTCTCCACCGGCGACGACCTCGAGATGGCGCGCTTCCAGCGGCTCGCCACCGCTGTGTTCCCGGAAAATCTCGCGGCCGGCCTGAGCCTGGCGGACCGGGCTCTGCTGCTCTGCGGAAAGACGCAGGACGAGGCGGCCCGCATCGTCAATGCAGTCAGGGCGGAGCTGGTCACTGGCTGAGCGAACCGTTTGTGTGCACGGCTCCGACTGAGGGGCTGCCCGGATGTCAACGCGAAGGAAGGAAACGATCATGGTCAGGAAGGCGCTCTACGTCCGGCTGGAAGCCAGGCCGGGTCTCGAAGCCAAGGTTGAGGAATTCCTCACAAGCGCATTGCCGCTGGTGGAGGCGGAGCCGGCAACCACGGCCTGGTTCGCGATCAAGATGGGTCCCGCGACATACGGCATCTTCGACGCATTCCCGGACGATGCCGGCCGCGAGGCCCATCTCGCGGGCAAGGTCGCCGATGCGCTGCGGGCGCGCGCAGACGAGCTGTTCCGCACGCCGCCGCAGATCGAGAAGATCGACGTGCTCGCGGCCAAGCTGCCCTGAGCCGGCACGGACGCGCTAGATCATCTCGAGCGGGCGTTTCGCCGTCGGCGGCGGGAAGGCGCGGTCGAGTTCCTGCAGATCGGCGGGAATCAGGCGCAAATCATGCGCGGCGCGGTTGTCGCGGACATGGTCCGGCGTGCTCGCCTTGGGAATGGCGATGACACCGTCCTGGTGCAGCAGCCAGGCGAGCGCGATCTGCGACCGGCTCACGCCGTACCGGTCGGCGATCCTGGCGAGGCGCCCGTCGCCCGCCAGCACGCCCTGCTCGACCGGCGAGTAGGCCATCAGCGGGATCGCGCGTTCGCGGCACCAGGGCAGCAGATCATACTCGATGCCGCGCCGCAGCAGATTGTAGAGCACCTGGTCGGTCTGCACGTTCCTGCCGTCCGCGACGCGGGCAAGCTCGACCATGTCGGCGGTGTCGAAATTGCTGACGCCCCAATGGCGGATCTTCCCCGCCGCCTTCAGCGTCTCGAAGCCCGCGACGGTCTCGGCGAGCGGCGTGGCGAGGCGCCAGTGGAGCAGGTAGAGGTCGATGCGGTCGGTCCGCAGCCGCCGCAGGCTTCGCTCGCACGCTTCCGTGACGCCGGGGCGCGAGGCGTGGGAGGGAAGCACCTTGCTGACGAGGAAGACTTCGTCGCGCCGCCCCGAAACGGCCTCGCCGACCACCTCCTCCGCGCCGCCGTCGCCATACATCTCGGCGGTGTCGATGAGCGTCATGCCGAGATCGAGGCCCAGCCGCAGCGCGGCCACCTCGCCGGCGCGACGCACCGGCTTCTCCCCCATGCCCCATGTTCCCTGGCCGAGAACCGGGATGTGGTCTCCTCCCGGCAATCGCGTCGTGCCGATGGCTGAGGGCATGGCAGGCTTCCCTTTCCCGGGCCGGTCGCCGCGATCCTACCGGCCGAACATCGCTTCAAAACTGACGGTCATCAAGGCCCGCGCGGCGAGGCGGTCCCAGCCTGCGTCCGGCGTCCCGAAGGTTCCGGACGGGAACGGAGAGCACGATGACAAGCACCCGGTCGACCGATCCTTCGAGAGCCGAGGCCATGAACGACATGCTGGCCAACAACTGGTGGGCGGTGGCGTTGAGGGGCGTCGTCGCCATCCTCTTCGGCATCGCGGCATTCGCGATGCCGCTGCTCACGATGCTGTCGCTGGTCGTGGTCTTCGCCGCCTTCAGCTTCGTCGACGGCGTCTTCGGGATCATCATGTCCGTGCGGGGCGCGCGCCGGGGCGAACGCTGGATCTGGCTGCTGCTCAGCGGCGTGCTGGGCATCGTCGCCAGCGCCGTCGCGCTCCTGTGGCCCGACATCACGGTCCTCGCCTTCGTCATCCTGGTGGCGGCCTGGGCGCTGATCGCGGGCACGTCCATGCTGATCTCGGCGTTCCGCCTGAAGATCGACCATGGCCGGGTGTGGCTGGCGATCGCGGGCGTGGCAAGCATCGCGTTCGGGATCGCCCTCGCGGTGTCGCCGCCGATCGGTGCGCTGGTGCTCACCTTCTGGACCGGCGCGCATGCGCTCGTGCTGGGCGGCACGCTGCTCGTCCTGGCCTACAGGCTGCGGTCGCACAGCACCGGCGTGCCGAGCAACCTCGCCGCATCCGGAACGGCATGAACGGACACGAGGAGGAATGACATGGCGATTCTTGGCCCCGGGACGACAGCGCCCGGATTCACGCTGCGCGTGACGCCGGACCAGACGCTGTCGCTGTCCGAGTTCGCGGGCCGGCGCCTGATCCTGGCGTTCTATCCGGCCGACTGGAGCCCGGTCTGCGGCGACCAGATGACGCTCTACAACCACGTCCTGTCCGAGTTCCGCAAGAAGGGCGCGGACCTCGTGGGCATATCCGTGGACGGTGCGTGGT
>JAEWEX010000246.1 GCA_023389135.1 Pseudomonadota bacterium
GGCGTAGCCAGCGGATTTACAGTCCGCCCCCTTTGCCGCTCGGGACACTCCCCCGCGACCTCGACAAACACAGCCGCTTTCCAGACGGCTCACACACGCCGGACGCCCAATCCGGGGACGGGGCGTCCGTAGGGCGCGTTTTATGGTGAGGCGGGTCCGCCGTGTCAACCGCCAAGCCGCGGGAATATGGATGCGTGAGCGTTTGCCAAAGCCGCGGCGGAGTGACAAGAACGCGCCCCATGAGCAAGCCCGACAAGCCCTGGAGCCGCGGCCCGCGCGGCGGCCGCGCCGCCCCGCCGCAGCGGCGCGACTGGCGCCCGCCCTCGGATATCGACGGCCCCGCCGTGCTCTACGGCCATCATTCGGTCGCCGAGGCGCTGCGCAATCCGGCGCGCCGGGCGCTGAAGCTGATGGCGACGGAGAACGCGCTGAAGCGGCTGGCGGAGGAAGGCGTTCCCCTGCCCGCCACGGTCGAGACCGTCCGCCCCGGCGCCATCGACCGGCGGCTCACCCCCGACGCGGTGCACCAGGGCCTGCTGCTGGAGGCCGAGCCGCTGGACGCGCCCGACATCTCCGCCCTGCCCGACGACGGCCTCGTGCTGGTGATCGACCAGATCACCGATCCCCACAATGTCGGCGCCATCGTGCGCACGGCGGCGGCCTTCGCGGTGACCGCCATCGTCACCACCGCCCGCCACTCGCCCGCCGCCACCGGCGTGCTGGCGAAGAGCGCCTCCGGCGGGCTGGAGCACGTGCCCATCGTGGCGGTGCGCAACCTCGCCGACGCCATGGAGACGCTGGCGGAGCGCGGCTACCAGCGCGTGGGCCTCGATTCGGACGGCGACGTGGCGCTGGAGACGGTTGCCATGCGCCGGCCGCTGGCGCTGGTGCTCGGCGCGGAGGGCAAGGGCCTGCGGCAGAAGACGCGCTCGCTGTGCGACGTGCTGGCCAGGCTGGACATGCCCGGCGCGATCCGCAGCCTCAACGTCTCCAACGCCACGGCCATCGCGCTGCACGTGGCGAGCCGCGCGACGGCGCCGCGCTAGAGCCGCGGGATGCGCTCGATGGCGGGCGGCGGCGCGCCGTAGCCCGGCGCGCGCAGGCCGCGGGTCGGCTGCTGCACGTCGGGGCGCTGCGGCTGCCGGGGCTTGTCGGCATATTCCGGCCGGCGCGGATAATGCACCCGGGGCGGCTTGTAGTGCTTGTAGTGCCGGTACTGGCCGGGACCCAGCCGGTAATGGCTGTCGCGCTGGCCGACGCCGATGCCGGCCTGCGCGGCGGCGCTGCCCTGCCACGCGGCGGCGAGAAGCAGGCTGGCGACGATGGAGCCGGCGACGGTTCTGATCATGGAGAAGATATGGAGCGGCGACCCCGCCCTGGCCAGTGCCGCCGCCGCGACGCGCCTTTGACGCCGCCCGGCGTCTCGGCTAACGCTCTCCGCCGGCGGCCGGCTTAGCTCAGTTGGTAGAGCAGCGGTTTTGTAAACCGAAGGTCGGGGGTTCGAGTCCCTCAGCCGGCACCATGCCGTCTTTCCGCGCTCGCGCCGCGCCGTCAGGCCAGGCCGATACGGTCGGCTGCCCTCCGGAACAGCGTGCGGGCGTCCGGCGGAAACCGGAACGCTGCGAAGAAGTCGTCGAGCCTGTAGCCGGGAACGGACCGGCGGACGAGCGCGGCATAGGACCGCGCCGCTTCGAGCCGGCCCGCGCCTGCAAGGCAGAGGGCCGCGATGGCGTGGATGTGGACGTGGGCGTTCGGCCGCGATGCGGCGCTGACGGCCCAGTCCGCGGCCTCGCCGAAAGCGCCCAGCCGGAAGAGCGCCATCGCGCGCGATCCCAGCATGCCGAAGAGGAGCGGGTCGAACGGGCTCAGTGCGCGGGCATGGTCGGAGGCGGTGATCGCGGCCTCTGCATCGCCGGACTGGCTGTTGACGAAGGCGAGAGCATAGTGGCCGAGCGTGAAGCTCGGGCTCAAGGCGACCGAGGTGCGCAACTCGGACACGGCCTCTGTGTCGCTGGCCGCAAGCCACAACGCGCGCCCCATCGCCCAGTGCGCGGTGGGATCGCGCTCGTCGGCGGCAAGGCTCTGCCCCGCGGTCTCGATCGCCTGCCCGGCCTCACGCGCACGCTCGCCCGGCCGCAGCAGGAACGCGTTCTGGAAATGGGTGAAGGAGAGCCCCGCATGGGCGCGCGCAAAGGTCGGGTCGATCTCCACCGCCCGCCGGAACAGCGCCTGCGCCTGGTCGTTGTCGGCGGCCCTGAAGCGGTACATGTGCCACAGGCCGCGGTGAAAGCTTTCCCACGCGCCGAGCGAGTTCGGATGCTTGAGCATGGCGCGGTTGCGCTCGGAGGTCTCGATCTCGCTTGCCAGCGATGTGACGATCCGGTCGCCGATGTCGTCGAGCGCCGGGAACACGTCCGTTGAGCTGCAGGTGAAGCTGTCCGCCCAGACGATGTCGGCGGTGCGCGTCTCCACCAACTCCACCGTGACGGCGACCTCGCCCGCCTTTCGCCGGACCGACCCGGTGGCCAGATAGTCGACGCCCAGCAGGCGGCCCGCTTCCTCGGCCTCGATCCCGCGCTCGGCAAGGGCGAAGACGGACCCCCGGGCGATCACCCGCACGCCGCGGAGCTTCGACAGCCGTGTGATGATGTCCTGCACGAAGCCGTCTGCGACCTCGTCACGAACGCTCCAGTCGGGACGGAGCGGCATGATCGCGACGCAAGCCCGCCGCTCCGGCCCGCCCGGCAGGGCGTCGGCCGCGACCGAAGCCGCGGGCGGCAACCCGACCGCAGGCTCGCTCAGGGCCCGCAGCAGCGCGATCTTCGAGGAGACCCCGAGCTTTCGGTAGATGGCGCCGATATGGGTGCGGACCGTGGACGGCGCGATGAAGAGCCGCGCCCCGATGTCACGATGGCTCGCACCATCGGCATAGGCGA
>JAEWEX010000249.1 GCA_023389135.1 Pseudomonadota bacterium
GCCCACCACCATGACCTGCAGCAGCCCGCCGCGCAGATGGCCGATCAGCGCCGACACGAAGTCCACGATCCGCGAGCCGATGTCGGCGCGGTCCATGATGAAGCCGGCCAGGATGAAGAATGGCAGCGCCAACAGGATGAAGCCGCTGGAGCCGCGCTGGGCGTTCATGACCACCGCCATCATGTCCGCCGAGCCCATGGCCATGACGCACATGATGCCGGTGGTGGCCAGGATGAACCCGATCGGGATGGCCAGCAGCAGCTGCAGCACGAACAGCGCCGCCATCAGGACATAGAGCCAGGTCGGATTGGCGCCGAGCACGTCCCTGAACAGGAAGAACGCGGCCACCGAAACGCCGACGATCGCGGCCGAGATCGCCGTCGCCGCCAGCGGCAGCCGCGTGAGCGCGACGCCGGCATGGGCGACGAACAGCACCGCGCCGACGGTGATCGGCAGCGTCATCCAGGCATAGCTGATGCCAAGCAGGATCGTGGTCTCCTCGGCATTGGCCATGAGCAGCGGCACGGAGTACCAGGCGATGGGCAGCGAGATCGCGATCACCACCCACTCCGCGATGCCGGCCAGCACGTCCCGCATGGCCGGCGAGACCCGCTCGATCAGGAAGGTGATGACGATGAAATGACCGCGGCTGTAGGACACTGCGCCGCCGAGGAAGGCGATGGTGATGAGGAACGGGTGCGCGGTCTCTGCCACCCCCATCAGCGCCGACGAACTGGTGAAGCTGCGCACCATGGTGCTGGCGAAGATCAGCACCACCTGGGCGACCAGCGACAGGTTGAGCACCACGATCGCCGCCTGGTCGATCAGGCGCAGCCAGCCCGGGATCTGCTGCGAGCGCACCCACTGCACGGGCGCGGCCGGCCCCTGCTCCGTCGCCTCCAGGGCCGATGCCTCGGCCATCAGCGCCGCGCCCCGGCGGAAGCGGCGGGGCCGGGCTCGGCGCCGGATGCGGCCTTGGTCGGCATCGGAGTTCTCCCGAAGGTGCCGGCGGCGGGGCGGCCTCGATGGGGCTCGCCAAACCCGGCGGATCGATGTAATTGATTACACACAGGCTGTGAGCGAAGTCAATCGCGTGGCCGGCGCACCCGGCCAGACCGGGCGCCGGCAGGGCGGACGGCCCGCAATGTGGGCCGCTTGCCATGTGGGACGGCGGGCCTCTAACGTTTCGCGGGATTTGCGGTGCGATGAGCGAAAAGCAGAAGCGATTGCAGAAGCGCCGGCGCAGCGCCATCCGCGCCGTGGACGTCGCGCGCCTCGCCGGCTGCTCGACCGCCACCGTCTCGCGGGTCCAGAACACGCCCGACCTGGTGTCCCCGGAGACCCGCGACCGCGTGCAGGCCGCGATCCGCCAGCTCAGCTACATGCCCAACAGCGCCGCGCGGGCGCTGCGCTCGGAGCGTTCGCGGATGATCGGCATCGTCATCCCGACGCTGAACCACGCGATCTACGCCAGCCTCGTGGACACCGCCCAGCGCCGCCTCGCCGACGAGGGCCACTCGCTGCTGGTGGCGACCTTCGAATACGACCTCGCCCGCGAGGTCGAGCAGACCTCGCTCTTGATCGAGCGCGGCACGGAAGGCCTGATCCTGGTCGGCGAACTGCACGATCCCGACCTCTACCGGATGCTGGACGCCACCGGCGTTCCCTACATCAACACCTACGTCTTCAAGCCCGACGGCCCGCATCCCTGCATCGGCATCGACAACCGCCAGGCCTCCTTCGACATCGCGGAGTTCCTCTACGGCCTCGGCCATCGCAGTTTCGGCGTGATCTCGGCGGCCACCGCCGACAACGACCGGGCCGCGACCAGGGTCGCGGGCATCCGCGACGCGCTGGCGGGCCACGGCATCGCACTGGATCCTGACGCCGTGGTGCAGCGTCCCTACAGCATCGCCAGCGGCCGCGAGGGGCTGCGCATCCTGCGCGGGCTCGATCCCGCGCCCACGGCAATCGTCTGCGGCAACGACGTGCTGGCGTTCGGCGCCCTGATCGAGTGCCGCGAGATGGGGCTGTCGCTGCCGGCGGACCTGTCCATCGTCGGCTTCGACAATCTCGACTTCACGCCGCACCTGTCGCCGCCCCTGACCACCATGGCGGTGCCCGCCAGCGAGATGGGCGCCGGCGCCGCGGGCTTCATCCTGGATTCGCTCAGGGGGCGGCCGACCCCGCACAAGATCAGGCTGGAGCCGAGCCTGATCGCGCGCCGCTCCACCGGCCTTGCCCCGCAGGCGCCCGCCCCCGCGGCCGCGCGCGCCGGCAAGCCTCCGGCAATCCCGGCCTGATCCGGCCGTCCTTCCTGTAATCGTTTCCTGACCTGGACGGGTCGGCGGCGGCCCGCGTCGGCTGCACGCATCGATTGCAGCTACGACTCCGCGACCGGCATTGCTTGAAATCCAGAGCCCCGCCAACCGGTCCCGTAGATTGACTCGCTCTCTGCAATTTATGTAATCCATTACTATCCGCCGGTCATTTCGGGCCGGGCGGGCCGGTTGATCGGGTGGACCCGTGTCAGATCCTCTTGCAGAAATCGACGAGACCGCGCGGCTGGAAGGCCAGCGCCGCGGCCTTCCCGCGCCGTGGCGGCAGGCCGACCGGGTGCTGGTGCGCGCCACGGAGATGGCGGTGTGCGCCGTGGGCGTCGCCTTCGTGGCGATGATCACGCTGGAGGTCGTCTCCCGCTATCTGTTCGACTTCTCGATCGCCGTGGTGAATGCCGGCGCCCGCATGCTGCTGGTGTGGTTCTTCCTGCTGGGGGCGGGGCTCGCGCTGCGTCGCGGCGCCCATGTCGGCTTCGAGCTGCTGCTGCAGTCTCTGTCCGGGACCGGCCGTCGGGCCGTCTCGCAGGCGAGCCGCGCCGTGTCGCTCGCCTTCTTCGCGCTGATGCTGTGGAGCGGCGTGGTCGCCACCATGGCGGCCATCGCGCAGACCGACCCCGGCCTCGGCATCAGCGTCGCCTGGGGCGTCGCGGCGATCCCGGCCGGGTTCGCGCTGCTGGTCTACCACCTTGCGGTCCTGGCCTGGGCGGACCGCGCCGGCGCGGGCGCCGCACGGTGATCGCCTTCATCGCCGTCGTGGTGTTCGGCACGCTCATGATCGGCGTGCCCGTCGCCTTCGGCATGGGCCTGGCCGCCGCCGCCTGGATCATGCTGGTGGAGGGCATCGAGCCCGGCATCGTCGCCCGCCGCATCTACTTCGCCATGGATTCCTTCCCGCTGCTGGCGATCCCGCTGTTCATCATGATGGGCTTCCTGGCGGACCGGGCGGGCCTGCTGCCCGACATGGTGCGCTGGCTCCAGCTCCTGCTCGGCCGCGTGCGCGGCGGCATGGCCTACATCAACATCGCGGGCTCAATGCTGTTTGCGGGCGTCAGCGGCACGGCGGTGTCGGATCTCGCCAGCCTCGGCCGCATCGAGATCCAGATGATGACGCGGGCGGGCTATCCGCTCGCCTTCTCCGCCGCGCTGACGGCAGCGAGCTCCATCGTCGGCCCCATCATCCCGCCGAGCGTGGCCATGATCGTCTATGCGCTCGCGGCCGGGAACGTGTCCATCGGCGGCCTGTTCATGGCCGGCGCGGTGCCGGGCGTGCTGCTCGGTCTCGGCATGGCCGCGGTGGTGTGGCACCGCACCCGGGGCACCGATTACGGCCTCACCGGCGAGCGGCCCCGGCCCATGGAGATCCTGCGGCAGACGCTGCGCGTCGCGCCGCTGGTGCTGCTGCCGGCGGTCATCGTGGGCGGCATCGTCTCCGGCATCTTCACGGTCACCGAATCCGCCGCCATCGGCGTCAGCTACACCCTCCTCGTCGGCTTCTTCTGGACCCGCAAGCTGACGCTGAAGGACATCTTCGACGCCACCGTCTACGGCGCCGTCATCAGTTCCGTCGTCGGCCTGCTGATGGGCGCCGGCGCGATCCTCGCCTGGCTCCTGACCCTCAACCGCGTCACCCACGCCCTTGCCGAGTCCGTCGTCGCCGTCAGCGGCGATCCCACCGTGTTCCTGGCGCTGGTCGCGACCGCGCTGTTCTTCGTCGGCATGTTCATGGACGCGGTGCCCATCATCATCGCGCTCGCGCCGCTGCTGGCGCCCATCGCGCGGCTCTACGGCATCGACGACCTGCAGTTCGGGATGGTGTTCATCCTCAGCTCCATGATCGGGCTGGTCACTCCGCCGGTCGGCATCATCCTGTTCATGACCTCGGGCATCAGCGGCGTGCCGCCGGAGCGGCTGTCGGTGGCGCTGATCCCCTTCGTCGCCTGCATGATCGGCGTCGTCGCGCTGATCGTCCTGGTCCCCGGCCTCACCCTCTGGCTGCCGAGGCTGCTCGGCTTCTGACCGGGGGCCACCCGCCAAACACCGTCAAGCATCCGTCCAGGGAGGACACACAATGGAGACGCCAGTGCACACCGCATCCCGGCCCGGCCTCGGCCGCCGCCAGTTCCTGAAGGTCGCGGCGGCGGGCGCCGCCGGCGCCGCGACGCTCGGCCTCGGCATGCCGGCGCTTGCCCAGGCGCCGCGCACCATCCGCTTCGGCAGCCCGCAGCCCGCGGCCTCGCTCTATAACAAGGCGATCGTGATGTTCGCCGACGAGGCGGCGAAGCTGTCCGGCGGCAAGATCAAGGTCGAGGTGTTCCCGGGCTCGGAGCTCGGCGGCGTCGCCGAGATGCTGTCCTCGGTCCAGGCCGGCGCGCTGGGCATGACCATCGCCGTCCCGGCCTGGTACTCCAACTACATCAAGCCCATGGACCTGTTCACGCTGCCCTATCTGGTCTCCTCGCCGGAGCGGCTCAAGGCCGGGCTCGACGGCGACATCGGCCGCCAGGTGGCGGCGCTGAGCGGGCCGGCCGGCTTCCACATCGCCGGTTCCTTCCTCATGGGCGGCCGCCACATCGTCAACAAGGTGCGCGCCATCCGCTCGCCCGCCGACGTCGCCGGGCTGAAGCTGCGCGTCATCAACAGCCAGGTCTATCTCCAGGCGTTCCGCGCGCTGGGCGCCAACCCGGTGGCGCTGGACCCGGCCGAGCTCTACCTGGCGCTGCAGCAGGGCGTGGTCGACGGCTTCGCCTACCCGCTGCCCGACATCCTCGACGCCAAGCTGAACGAGGTCGCCGGCCACGTCACGCTGGATTCCCACGTCACCGACTTCTTCGTCGCCTCCATGAACAAGGCCCTGTGGGACGGCATGTCGCCGGAGGAGCAGGGCATCGTCACCCAGGCCATGAAGACCGCGGCGGACTGGCAGTGGGGCGAGCAGCCCCGCGTGATCGAGCAGGCGCTGTCGAAGCTGCGGAGCGTGGTGGAGGTGACCGACCTGTCGCCCGAGGAGCGCCAGCAGTTCGTGGAGGCCACGCGGCCGATCTACAAGAACTTCGAGGACAGCATCGGGGCCGACCTGCTCGCCTCCGCCATGAAGGAGCTGGGCGGGGCCTGATCCCGCTCTCTAGCCTCACCCCGCGCCGGGCGGGCGGCCCGCCCGGCGACCACGGCAACGACACTACAGGACGCAAACCGCATGGCCACGCTGACGACCCCGACGTCGACCATCCACTACGAGGAGTATGGCTCCGGCTACCCGGCCCTGCTGTTCGCGCCGGGGTTCCTGTCGTCGCGGATCGAGCGCTGGCGCACCAATCCCTCCAAGCCCGGCGTCGACCAGGCCTGGTCGGACCCGATCCCGCTCCTGTCCACCAGGTTCCGCGTCGTCGTGCTGGACGTGCGCAATGCCGGCCGCTCGCGGGGCGCGATCGCGGCGGATGACGGCTGGCACACCTACACCGCCGACCACCTGGCGCTGCTGGACCATCTCGGCATCGGGCGCTGCCACCTCATGGGGGCGTGCATCGGCGTGTCCTTCGCGCTGGCGCTGGAGCGCACGCGGCCCGGCACGGCGTCGGCCTTCGTGCTGCAGAACCCCATCGGCCTCGCCGGCGGCAACCGCGCCGCCATCGAGCAGGAGTTCGACGACTGGGCCCGCAAGGTGGCCGGCTGGCCGGGCGTCGACGCCGCGCTGCTGCCGGGGATCGGGCGGCGCATGTTCGGCGGCGAGTTCCTGTTCAGCGTGACCCGCGAGGACGTGGCCGCCTGCGACGCGCCCATGTTCCTGATGCCGGGCGGCGACACGGTGCACCCGGCGGAGACCTCCGCCGACATCGCGAAGCACGGCCGCGACGTTGAGGTGATGTCGCCCTGGAAGGGCCCCGACCACCGCGACGAGGCGGTGCGGCGCGTGTTCGACTTCCTGGTCGCCAACACCCCAGCGGGCTGACGGCGGCGGCCGCCGGCCGCTGGACCAATGGCGCCCTTCGCATCTGGCCCAACCGATGGCGCGGCTTTGGCGCATTGGCAAGCCGCGCGGGATTGGCTACGGCACATGCCACAACGGGCGCTGCCCGGGAGGATTAGACCGAAGGCTGCGCCGCACGGCGCCGCCGCCAGCCCAGCCCTGAATTTCTTCGAAGAGGTTACGCTTTCATGCGCATGACGACGGAAGAAGCGTTCATCAAGGTCCTGCAGATGCATGGCATCCGCGAGGCCTTCGGGATCATCGGCTCCGCCATGATGCCGATCTCCGATCTCTTTCCGAAGGCCGGGATCAGGTTCTGGGACTGCGCCCATGAGTGCAGCGCCGGCTACATGGCCGACGGCTACAGCCGCGCCACCGGCATGATGTCCATGTGCGTGGCCCAGAACGGCCCCGGCATCACCAACTTCGTCACGGCGGTCAAGACCGCCTACTGGAACCACACCCCGATGCTGCTGGTGACGCCGCAGGCGGCCAACAAGACCATCGGCCAGGGCGGCTTCCAGGAAATGGAGCAGATGGCGCTGTTCCGCGACTGCGTCTGCTACCAGGAGGAGGTCCGCGACCCCTCGCGCATGGCCGAGGTGCTGAACCGCGTGATCGAGAAGGCCTGGCGCGGCTCCGCGCCCGCCCAGATCAACGTGCCGCGCGACTTCTTCACCCAGGTCATCGACATCGAGCTGCCGCAGATCGTCCAGATCGAGCGCCCCTCCGGCGGCGCGCAGGCCATCGCGGAGGCCGCCCGGCTGCTGTCCGAGGCCAAGTTCCCCGTGATCCTCAACGGCGCCGGCGTGGTCCTGGCGGGCGCCATCGACGCCTCCCGCGAGCTGGCCGAGCGGCTGGACGCCCCGGTCGCCTGCAACTACCAGCACAACGACGCCTTCCCCGGCAACCATCCCCTCGCGGTCGGCCCGCTCGGCTACAACGGCTCCAAGGCCGCCATGGAGCTGGTCTCCAAGGCCGACGTGGTGCTGGCGCTGGGCAACCGGCTGAACCCGTTCTCGACCCTGCCCGGCTACGGCATCGACTACTGGCCGAAGAACGCCAAGCTGATCCAGGTCGACATCAACGCCGACCGCATCGGCCTCACCAAGCGCGTGGCCGTCGGCATCCAGGGCGACGCGCGCCAGGTGGCGGAGGCGATCCTGAAGCAACTCGCCGGCTCCGCCGGTGACGACGGCCGCCAGGCGCGCCGCGACCTCATCGCCGAGACCCGCTCGCGCTGGCTCCAGCAGCTCTCGTCCATGGACCATGAGGACGACGATCCGGGCACCGACTGGAACGAGCGCGCCCGCACCCGCCAGCCCGAGCACATGAGCCCCCGCATGGCGTGGCGCGCGATCCAGCGCTCCCTGCCGCGCGAGGCCATCATCTCCACCGACATCGGCAACAACTGCGCCATCGGCAACGCCTACCCGACCTTCGACGCCGGCCGGAAATATCTGGCGCCGGGCCTGTTCGGTCCCTGCGGCTACGGCTTCCCGGCCATCGTCGGCGCCAAGATCGGCTGCCCCGACGTGCCCGTGGTGGGCTTCGCCGGCGACGGCGCCTTCGGCATCTCCATGAATGAGATGACGTCGATCGGCCGCGAGGAATGGCCGGCGATCACCATGGTCATCTT
>JAEWEX010000086.1 GCA_023389135.1 Pseudomonadota bacterium
GGCTGAAGCAGCGCCTCCTGTCCCACCACGTCGAGCCCGCCCTCGGTGGTGCGCTCCTCGCGCTTCTCGGGCACCAGGCAGGCGGCGTGGGGACGGGTCGCAAGCGCGATGGCGACCATCTCGGCGGTGGCGGCCATCTCGAAGTTCAGCGGCGCCGCGATCTCCGCCTTCAGCCGTGCGATGTCGGCGTCGCGGATGTGGCGGCGGTCCTCGCGCAGATGCGCGGTGATGCCGTCGGCGCCGGCGGCCACCGCCGCCACCGCCGCGCGCACCGGATCCGGCAGCGCGCCGCCGCGGGCGTTGCGCACGGTGGCCACGTGGTCGACATTGACGCCAAGCCTGATCATCGCCGTCACTCCTTGTCCGGCACCGCCGTCGCGGTCGCGGCGGGCCGCGCCAGGCGGGCAGCCAGCCGCTGCTGGCGGGCATGCTGCCAGCGCGCGATCGCCCAGCGGGTGGGAAAATACACGACAATGCCCGCCAGCGTCCCAAGGATCACCGATCCCAGCAGCAGCGGCTCCAGCACCGGCCACAGATGGTCGAAATTCGCGGTGCGGATGAACCGGTTGGGGCTCGTGCCAGGCGGGTGGCCGATGACGAAGGAGCCGACCTTGAAACTCGCATACCAGAAGAACGGGAATGTCAGCGGGTTGCCGACCGCGGTGCCGACCGCCGACGCGATCAGGTTGCCGCGCAGCGCGTAGGCCACCGCCGCCGCCATGAAGAAATGGAAGCCGACCAGCGGCGTGAACGACGCGAAGGTGCCCGCCGCGATGCCGGCCGCCAGCGCATGCGGCGAGCCCCGCAGCCGCAGCAGCCGCTTGGCCCGGTAGACGATCGCACGCCACAGGCCGTTCTCCGGCCACAGCACTTCGCGCAGCCGTCGCCAGCTCTGTCGCGGGACGCGGCGTCGGAACATGTCTGTCCGGAGACCTCGTCCTTCAGGCGGCCGCGCCGGCGGCGGCCATGCCCCGGCGGGATGCGATGCGCTCGCGGCGGGTGCGCTGCATGCGTGCGAGGCCCCAGCGCACCGGCGCATAGACCGCGGCGCCGGCGGCGATGCCGATCATCAGCCCGCCGACCGTCAGCGGCTCGATCACCGGCATCAGCTGGTCGATGGAGGGCGAGGCCAGGAAGCGCTCGGTGTCGAGGTCGCCCTGCTCGCCGAGGATCAGCTCGCCGAGCTGGAAGCTCGACAGCCACAGGATCGGGTAGGTCAGCGGGTTGCCGAACCACGTCGCCATGGCGGAGGCCAGCACGCTGCCGCCGGCGAACACCGCCACCAGCGCGCCCAGGATCATCTGGAAGCCGAGGAACGGCGTGCAGGAGGCGAACACCCCCGCCGCCACCCCGGCGGCGATCATGTGCGGCGAGCCCGGCAGCCGCGCCATGCGCCGCGCCTGGTAGACGCAAGCGCGCCACCAGCCGCAGCGCGGCCACAGATAGGCTCGCAGGCGGTCGGGCATGGTGTGCTGTCTGCGGCGTCGGAACATGTCGGGTGATATCAGGTCGCGGTGTGGCGAAGTAAAGGTCGGCGGCTCAGGCCTGCGACAGGGCGCGGCTGCCGGGCTTGACGGCGGGGATCGCCGCGAGCTCCGGCGGCAGCGCGTCGGCGGGATAGGTGGGGATGTCCATGGTGCACAGCGCGACCATGGGCACGCCGAGGTCGGCGCGCCCGCCGGAGCGGTCGATCAGGCAGGCGGCGCCCACCACCTCGCCCGGCGTGTCCGCTATGGCCGCCAGGCACTCGCGCGACGACAGGCCGGTGGTGACGATGTCCTCCACCATGACCACGCCCGCGCCGGCGGGTATGGCGAAGCCGCGCCTGAGCTGGAACCGGCCGTCCTCGCGCTCCACGAACACGGCCCGGGCGCCCAGATGGCGCGCGGTCTCGTAGCCCGGCACGATGCCGCCCACCGCCGGCGAGACCACATAGTCGACCTTGCCGAAGGCCGCCGCGATCTTCTGCGCCAGCGCCCGGCACAGCAGCTCGGTGCGGGCGGGATCCATGAACACGAACATCTTCTGCAGGAACACGGGGCTGTGCATGCCGGAGGACAGGATGAAATGGCCCTCCAGCAGCGCGCCCGCCTCGCGGAACTCGTGAAGAACCTCGTCCTGCGTCATGATCTCGTCAGCCCGGCGCGGCGCGCCCAAGTCCAGGGGGGTCGGCGAAGCTTATGGACGCGGCCGGGCGATCTTGCAACGCACAAAGCGTGCCGGCCCCGCGCTCAGCCGTTGACCCGCTCCACCGAGCTCACCACCGGGCGCGACCTCAGCTCCTGGATGATGGTGGTCAGGTGCTTGAGGTCGAACACCGACAGGTCGAACACCATCTCGTGGAAGTCCGGCGACTTGGCCACCATGGTCAGGTTCTCGATGTTGCCGTCATGGATGCCGATGGCGGCGGCGATCCCGGCGAGCGAGCCGGGCTCGTTGATGGCGGTGAGCCGCAGCCGCACCGGGAAGCGCTCGCGGCCGGGCGCCTCGATGTCCCAGCGCACGTCGAGCCAGCAGTCGGGCTTGTCGTCATAGGCGGTGAGCGCGGGCGACTGGATGGGATAGATGGTGATCCCCTCCCCCGGCGTCAGGATGCCGACGATGCGGTCGCCCGGCACGGCGCCGCCGTCGGGCGCGAAGCGCACCGGCAGGTCGCCCTGCAGCCCGCGGATCGGCAGCGCGGCGGCGCCCTCCGGCTGGCCCGGCACGCGGAAGCGCAGGCCCTCGGCATGGTCGAGGCCGAACCAGCCCGCCCCGGGGTCGGGCCGGTCGGCCGCGGGATGGCGGTCCTCGCGCACCTCCGGATGGACCGCGCGCACCACGTCCAGCGCCCGCATCTCGCCGCGGCCCACCGCCGCCAGCACCTCGTCCACCTCGCGCCGGGCGAGCCGCGGCAGCGCCGCGCGCAGGCCCTCCACGGCAAAGGGCTTTCCGGCGCGGGCGAAGGCGCGCTCCACGATCTGGCGGCCGAGGCCGGCATACTGCGCCTTCACGGCGGCGCGGGTGGCGCGCCGGATGGCGGCGCGCGCCTTGCCGGTGACCACGATGCCCTCCCAGGCGGCGGGCGGGT
>JAEWEX010000384.1 GCA_023389135.1 Pseudomonadota bacterium
CAAGCATGCCGTCCAGGCCAGGGCGGCGCGCGCCGGAATAGGCGGCCAGGAACAGATTTGCCACAAGCTCGTCCACCCAGCGCGCCGCGGGCCGGACGCCCAGCTGGCCGGCGACCAGGTGCCCGAGCTCGTGCACCGCCAGCGCCGAGGCGATGTCGGCGGCGGCGATGTCCCAGGTCGCGAAGCCCGGATAGGCGGAGATGTCGTCGGGCAGCACGATCAGGTTGCCGCCGCGCTGCGCGAACGGCGTCGGATAGGGGGTCATGGTGACCCGGGCGTAGTCGCCGGCGTCGAGCACCGCCACCGCCAGCGGACCGCGCCAGCCGAGCTCGGCGGAAAACCACGCCGCCGCATCGGCCACCACCTCCGCCTGCCGCACGGCCTCCGCGCGGGCGGAGGGGGAGTGGTAGACGGGGACGTCGCCCGGAAGGCGGGGAAGCCCGATGGAGCGGATGTTTTCGAGCGCCGACGCCCATGGATTGACGATGGCGGTCGGCGCGGGCGCGTTCTGGCCGGCCGCCGTGGCGACCATGACGACCACCGCCGCGATCGCAGCGACGACCCGTCCGGCCAGGCTCCACCAACGCTGCGGCACGCTCACCGCCGACCTCGACCGACGCCTCGATGCCGCCGATGATGCGGCCTGCGCCGCGCGCCATCAAGCTTCACGCCGGCGATTCTGCCCCCGGCCCGTGCGATCTCGCGGGACTTCCCAGGCGGTCGGCCCGTTCCAGTGGGACGCCCCGGCGACACGCGATGCCGCAGCGTATCGCCGGAGCGGGCGTGGCCGGCCGCGCTGTGCGGACCAGACCGTATCGAACAGCGCATCAGTTCGCCGCCCAGGTTCTTGACCGCATCGTCCTCGGCACGCCCCGAAAGCGCGGCCCCGGCCCGCATCGCGCTGGTCGTGAAGGGCGGCCGTGCGGTGGCGGGCACGCTGCAGGCCGGGCGCATGGCGGCGAGCTAGAAGCTCGGCGGCGTGTTGACCCAGACGATGCGCGCCAGCGTGGCGCCCACATTGCGATAGCCATGGGCCATCTGCGAGGGGAAGTAGAACGAATCCCCCTCCCGCAGCGTGAACACCCGCTCCTCCACCGTCAGCTCCAGCTCGCCCTCGAGCACGTAGCCGATCTCCTCGCCCTCGTGCTGGATCTTGCCGTCGCTGGTGCCGCCGGGCTCGACGTGATGGATGTTGGCCTGGAGCAGCGCGCTGCGGGCGTTGGGGATCAGCCGCTCGAGCATGATGCCCTCGCCGCGGCGCAGCGGATCGGTGCGGATCACCGGACGCGCCTCCGGGCCGAGGATGACGACCGGACTGTCGTCATGCTGGGTCTCGTCGAACAGCGCCGCGACGTTGATCTCCAGCACCCGCACCAGCCGGTGCAGCATGGCGAGCGAAGGCCGCACATGGTCGTGCTCGACCTTGGACACGAAGCTTTCCGAGCAGCCGGCGGCCGCGCCCACCTGCTTGAGGCTGAGCCCCTTGGTCAGCCGCGCGTGCTTCAGCCGGGTTCCGATCCGCGGATCGCCGGCGTCGCCGCGCCTGCGGCCGCGCTCGGCCTGCTCCCCGGCGGCGGCGTTCGCTCGGTCCTTGGGCGTGGGCTTGTCTGGCATCTGCATCTCATGGGTGGCGCGCCGAACCGGAGGCTGCATAATTTCCTTCTTAACGTTCCGGCACACACCCCTCAAGCCAATTGATTATTTGTCAAGTCAATGCCGGGGACGCAGCAGCTACTCGGCTTGCCAGGACCCTGCGGGCGGGGACTGCGCAGGTGGCGGGACCATCCAGCCCGGATGCGGGCCGGGAAGGCGGTCGGCCACTCCGCACGACGTCAGACGGCGCCGGCTGCACCGCGCTCACCGTCCCAAGACCGACTTCGCCACCAGTGCGGCGGCGGCGAGATCCTCCAGGGACGCGCCGACCGACTTGAACACGGTGATCTGGTCGGCGCGGCTGCGCCCGGAGGCGGCGCCGCGGGCGAGATCGAACAGGTCCGCGGCGATGCGGACATCGACGCCCTCGGCCTCGGCACGAAGGATGTCTCCCGCCTCGACACGTGCGCCGTCGCGGGTGTCGACCGCGATCAGATCGGCGCGTGCCCATGCGTCGGCATCGGTCTCGCGCATCTGCGGGCTGAAGGCGCCGACGAGGTCGAGATGACAGCCGGGCCGGAGCCAGGCTCCGCGGACCAGCGGCTCGCGTGACAGCGTGGCGCAACTCACGAGATCGCTGTGACGGACCGCCGCCTCCAGATCGGACGCCGCTGTGGCGTCGAAGCCGGACGCGGCGAGGTCGGCCGTGACCTCGCGGGCCTTGCCGGGACTGCGGCCCCAGACGAACACCTTCCGGATCGGCCGCACGCTAGCGTGTGCCTCCACCAGATTTCGGCTGAGGCGCCCCGTGCCGACAATCGTCATGGTGGCGGCGTCGTCACGGGCCAGCCAGGACGCCGCCAGCGCCGAGGCCGCCGCGGTGCGGCGCGCGGTCAGCTCGCCGCCGTCGAGCACCGCCAGCGGCGCGCCGGTCTCGCCGTCAAACAGCGCGTAAAGCCCCGCGATCGAAGGC
>JAEWEX010000399.1 GCA_023389135.1 Pseudomonadota bacterium
TGATCAGGAACGAGCCCATGCCCGACAGGTCGCGCTTCGTGGTGTAGCCGTAGAGGCTCAGCGCGCCGAACGAGGCGGCCGTGATGAAGAACACCCGCGCGATCGACCCGCCCGTGTAGACCAGGAAGATCGAGGACAGCGACAGGCCCATGAGGCCGGCGAACACCCAGAACGCGATCTGGGCGCCGGACACGCTCATGGAGCTGATCCGCGCGGACAGGAAGAACACGAGACCGAGCGGGGCGAGGATGACCAGCCACTTCAGCGGGCTGGCGAACAGCGCATAGCCGAAGCTGGTGAGGTACACGCCCTCGCGCACCTGGGCGGCGGCGCCGGTCGGGTCGCCGGTGACGGCGGCCATGAACGTGCCGATGGCGGCAAGGCCGGTTATGGCCAGGCCGAGCGCCATGTAGTTGTAGACGGACAGCATGTAGTCCCGAAGGCCCAGGTCGACCGCGCGCTCTGCGCCGCGCGCGACCCCCGTGCCGAAGCGGGCCGTGGCATTGCGATCGTAGTCGGACATGCGTTGCACCCCTTGATGGTCTGGTTCCGCCACCGCGGCGGTTTGACGTAGATATGGCCCCCGGTCCCGTGCGCGCAAGATGCGCACGTCCGACGGCTGCGCGGACTATGCCACGAAAGTCGACGCCACGCCACGACGACCGGATGACGCGGCACACAAGTGGTTGATGGAACTTGCGGAACGCAGATCCCCGGCCGGGCCGGCCGCCCCCTGGCGCGCTCGGCCGACCTGCGCGGCACAACCCAAGAAGCAGAAAGTTCACACAATATCATTGTGTTAGTCAGATCCGGGCAGAGCTACCGAATCCGACTGCCCCTGCCAAAAATTGATTTTTTCATTTTTAATCAGGGTATTAATGACAAACTTCCGCCGAGTTGCACGATGCCGTGAAGTAGGCGATATTGTATCCAATGAGCGCCGTCCCCCAGACCAACCTGTCCGACCGGGCGTATGCCGAGACCAAGGCGCTGATCCAGCGCGGGGCGTTCGGCATGGGCGAGAAGCTCGGCGAGGAGCGCATCTGCGGCATGACCGGGCTGTCGCGTACGCCGGTGCGCGCGGCGCTGGCGCGGCTGGAGGCGGAGGGCCTGGTCGAACGCGAGCCGGGCCGGGGGCACCGGCTGCCCGTCTACACGCTCGACGACGTGCGCGAGATCTACGGCTGCCGGGCGCTGCTGGAGGCGGAGGCCGTCCGGCTCGCGGCCCAAAGGCGCCTGCCGCCGGCCGTCGAGCGCGCGCTGGACGGCCTGGTCGCCGCCATGGACGATCTGCTGGCGGCGGCCCGGGACCGCGACGTGCCGGACCTGCGCGGCCGCTTCCTCACCCTGAACCACGCGTTCCACAACCTGATCTACGACAATTGCGGCAGCGCCCAGCTGCGGCGGCTGATCGCCAACGTGTCCGACCTGCCGCTGTCCCTGCGCAGCTTCTTCAACTTCTCCGGCGCGCAACTGATGGAATCGCACGCATCGCACCAGAACATCCTGGCGGCGCTGAAGCAGGGCGACGGCGAGCGCGCGGCGGCGCTGATGCGCGAGCACATCTGGTCCGCGCGCGACCGCATGGAGGTGGCCCGCCCCGCCCGGCGCGTGCGGGCGCGCACGCAGGCGCGCAGTCCCCGCGGGAAGCTGATCCTGACGCCCCGGACCCCACCTGAAGGCACCCCGCCTGAAGACGCCCCGCCCAGCCGTTGACGAATTCGGCGCGAAGAGGCCCAAGGGCCCGCGCCTTTCCGGAGGAAGCGAACGATGACGACGCCCGCGCCGCCCGGCGCCTTCGACCAGGGGCTTGGACGCATGGCGGCCAACCACGTGCCGCTGACGCCGCTGTCGTTCCTGGCGCGCAGCGCCGCGGTGCATCCCGACCGCGTCGCCATCCGCCACGGCGCGCTCACGGTGACCTATCGCGACTTCGCGGCGCGCTGCCGCCGGCTGGCCTCGGCGCTGGCGCGTCGCGGGATCGGGCGCGGCGACTGCGTGGCCTTCATGGCGCCCAACGTCCCGGCCATGGTCGAGGCGCATTTCGGCGTGCCCATGGCCGGCGCGGTGCTGAACGCCATCAACACCAGGCTCGACCCGGCCACCGTCCGCTTCATCCTGGAGCATTCAGGCGCGAAGGCGTTCGTGGTCGACCGCGAGCTGGCGCAGCCGCTGCGCGAGGTGCTGGCGGGGTTCGGCGACGCGCTCCCGGTGTTCGAGATCGAGGACGACGCGACCGCGGACCTGCCCGCCATCGGCGCCCCGTCCTACGAAAGCCTGCTGGCCGAGGGCGACCCCGCCGCGGCGGGCGTCATGCCGCTGGACGAGTGGGACGCCATCAGCCTCAACTACACCTCCGGCACCACCGGCGACCCCAAGGGCGTGGTCTACCACCACCGCGGCGCCTATCTGAACGCGCTGGGCAATGCGCAGGCCTGGGCGCTGCCCCACCACCCGGTCTATCTGTGGACGCTGCCGCTGTTCCACTGCAACGGCTGGTGCTTTCCCTGGACCGTCACCGCCTATGCCGGCACCCATGTCTGCCTGCGCCGGGTCGAGGCGAAGGCGGTCCTGGATGCGATCCGCAACGAGGGCATCACCCATTTCTGCGGCGCGCCCATCGTCCTCAACATGCTGGCCAACGCGCCGGCCGAACTGAAATCGGGCCTGCCCGACGGCGTCCGCGCCATGACCGCCGGCGCCGCCCCGCCCGCCGCCGTGATCGGCGCGGTGGAGGCCATGGGCGTCGAGGTCACCCACGTCTACGGGCTGACGGAGGTCTACGGCCCGGTGGTGGTGTGCGAGCGCCAGGCCGACTGGGACGGTCTGTCGAAGCACGACCTGGCGGTGCGCAAGGCGCGCCAAGGGGTGCCCTACGCGGTCCAGGAGGGCCTCGACGTGCTCGACCCGGAGACCGGGCGGCCGGTGCCGGCGGATGGCGCGACCATGGGCGAGATCGTCATGCGCGGCAACGTCGTCATGAAGGGCTATCTCAAGAACCCCAAGGCCACCGAGGCCGCGTTCGCCGGCGGCTGGTTCCACACCGGCGACCTCGCCGTCCGCCATCCCGACGGCTATGTCGAGATCCGCGACCGCCTGAAGGACATCATCATCTCCGGCGGCGAGAACATCTCCACCATCGAGGTGGAGGGCGTGCTCTACCGCCACCCGGCGGTGCTGGAGGCGGCGGTGGTGGCCGAGCCCCACGAGAAATGGGGCGAGAGCCCCTGCGCCTTCGTGACCCTCAAGGCCGGCGCCGAGGCGGACGCCGCCGCCATCATCGCCTTCTGCCGCGACAACATGGCCGGCTACAAGGTGCCGCGGCGGGTCGTGTTCGGGCCGCTGCCCAAGACCTCGACCGGAAAGATCCAGAAATTCGTGCTCCGCCGGGAGGCCGCCGACCTCGCGGCCGGCGGCCGGACCGCACACGCTCAGGAACCCCAGAAATGACCGACGTGAACGAATTGCGGGCGCAGCTCCGCCGGCGGCTTGCGGAGCCGAGGCTCCTGTCGGTGCCGGGCGTCTATGACATGATCTCCGCGCGCATCGCCGACGCGGCGGGCTTCGACGCGCTCTACATGACCGGCTACGGCACGGTCGCCTCCCATCTCGGCCTGCCCGATGCGGGGCTCGCCTCCTATGCCGAGATGGTGGGCCGGGTGGAGGTGATCGCCGGCGGCGTTTCGGCGCCGCTGATCGCGGACGGCGACACCGGGTTCGGCGGCCTGCTCAATCTGGAGCGCACCATCCGCGGATACGAGCGCGCCGGGGCCGCGGCGATCCAGCTCGAGGACCAGGAATTCCCCAAGAAATGCGGCCACACGCCCGGCCGCCGGGTGATCCCGCTGGAGGACGCCGTGCGCAAGATCCGCGTCGCGGTGGACAGCCGCGACAGCGCCGACTTCCTGATCGTCGCGCGCACCGACGCGCGCACCGCCCACGGCCTCGACGAGGCGCTGCGCCGCGCGGACGCCTTCGCGCGCGCGGGCGCGGACATCCTGTTCGTGGAATCCCCCGAGAGCGAGGCGGAGATGGAGCGCATCTGCCGCGCCTTCGACCTGCCGCTGCTGGCCAACATGGTGGAGGGCGGCCGCACGCCCGTGCTGCCCGCGTCCCGGCTGCAGGAGATGGGCTACCGCGTCGCGCTGTTCCCGTCGCTGGGCTTCCTGTCGGCCGGCCGCGCGCTGGCGGACGCCTACGCCATGCTGAAGGCGGAAGGCTCCAGCGCCGGCTATGTCGACCGCGTCTACGACTTCGACCGGTTCTCGCGGCTGATGGGCTTCGAGGCGGTGTGGGATTTCGAGCAGCGCTGGAACGAGGCGGACGCGCCGCGGCAGGCCGCGGGCGGCCGGCTTCAGCCGTAAAGTCCCGCCGCCCGCGCCCTGAGGCGGGCGAGCGCGACCATGAGGTCGGTCACCGGCGTGTCCACGCCGGCGATGCGCGCCATGGCCAGCGGGCTCTCGTAGATCGCCTCGATCTCCATGGGCCGGCCGCGCTCCAGGTCCTGCAGGATGCTGGGCTTGTGCTTCAGCGCGAGGCCGCGCGCCACCTCCCCGTCGGGATCGATCGACGGGCTGGCGCCGAGCGCGCGCGCGACCGCCGCCATCTCGCCCGCCATCACCCGCACCCCTGCGGCCACCGCCGGGTCGGCGTAGAGCTCGCTCAACGGCGTCTGCGCGGCGATGGCCAGCGGCCCCGACGCCATGTTGCCGATCAGCTTGGCCCAGATGTCGTCGCGGATGCGCTCGGACACCACGGTGTTGAGCCCGCCGGCCCGGATCGCCGCGGCCAGCGCCTCGACGCGCGGGCTGCGCCGGCCGTCCGGTTCGCCCAGGATCAGCCGTCCGTTGGGATTGGCGACCTTCACGACGCCCGGCTCCACCACCTCGGCGGCGGAGTAGACCACGCCGCCGATGGCGCGCTCCGGCCCGACCGCGTCGCGGACGGCGTCGCCCGGATCGAGCCGCTCCAGCCGCCGGCCCTCCTCCGGCCCGCCATGGCGGTGGAAGTACCACCACGGGATCCCGTTCATGACGAAGGCGACGGCGGTGTCGGGCCCGAGCAGCGGCGCGACCGTGCGCGCGAACGCCGCCAGCGCCGGCTGCTTGACCGCCACGACCACCACGTCCTGCGCGCCGAGGGCGGCGGGATCGTCGCTGGCCGCCACGGGGACGCGCCATTCGCCGTCGGCCGCGCGCACCGTCAGCCCGCGCGCGCGGATGGCGTCGAGATGGTCGCCCCGGGCGACCACCGAGACCTCGGACCCGCCGCGCGCCAGCCGCACCGCGATCTGGCCGCCGATTGCTCCGGCTCCGAACACGCAGGCCTTCATGGGATCGCCCTCCCCGGGCCGGTTCAGCGCCTGACGCCGGCCGAAGGCGGCCGCTTCACCAGGGACCAGATGTTGGGAAGCTCGCCCACCGGCACCTCGATCAGCGTCGGGCCCCTGACAGCGAACGCCTCGCGCAGGGCAGAGCGCAGCTCGGCCGCCCCCTCCGCGCGGCGCGCCCACATGCCGAAGCTCTCCGCCAGCCTGACGAAGTCCGGGTTGGCCAGCTCGACCGCGATGTGGCGGGCGCCGTAGTTCAGTTTCTGGAAGCGCTTGACGTTGCCGAAATGACCGTCGTTGACGACGATGACGACGACCTCCAGCCCGTGCGCCACCGCCGTGGACAGTTCCTGCACGTTGAACATGAAGCCGCCGTCGCCGATGATCGTCACCACCTTGCGGCCGGGCATCGCCACCTTGGCGCCCAGCGCGGTCGGCAGGGCATAGCCGAGCGTGCCCTGGTAGCCCGCGGTGATCAGCGTGCGCGGCTCGTAGACCGGCATCCCGAACTGCACCCACGACGACAGCTGCGTCACGTCGACCACGACGATGCCGTCGTCGGGCAACTCGTCGCGCACCACGCCGGCAAGTGCTGCCTGCGGCTCGATCTCCGCGAGACGCGACGCGACCGTCCGCCGCGCATCCGCGATCGTCGCCGTCGGCCATGCGGTGGCGCCGCCCGCGCGCTCCAGCGCATCGGCGAGCGCCGCCAGCCCGCGCGCCGCGCCGGAGTGGATCGCGACCTCCGGCCGCCTCGGCTTGTCGATCTGCACGGGATCGACGTCGATCCGGATCACCTTGACGGCGTCCTCACGGCCCCATGACAGCGCCGGTGTCATGAACCGGGTGCCGACCACGATGGCGAGGTCGATCTCCTCCCACAGATACTGGCCGCCGAGCAGGCCGAGCGCCAGGTCGTGGCGGTCGCTCAGCGCGCCGCGTCCGGTGCGGCTCATGACCACCGGCGCGCCCATGGCCTCGGCCAGCGCGCGCTGTTCGGCCTCCGCGCCGAACACGCCGCTGCCGACGAAGATCGCGGGGCGGCGGGCGTCGCGGATCAGGGCGGCGGCGGCGGCGATGCCCTCCGGATCGGGCTCCGGATCCTCCTCCCAGCGCTCGGCCGGCAGCAGCCTGACCGGCGCGCTGGAGCCCATGACGTCGGGGGCCATCTCGAACGACACCGGCTGGTGGCGCGCGCCCAGCATCTGCTGGAACGCCTCGCGCAGGCGATAGGGCGCCTCCGCCGGCGCGTCGGCGCGGCCCGCCCATTTCACGACGCCGCGCAGCGAGGCCAGCTGGTCGCGGATCTCGTGGGCCATGCCGAGCCCCAGCCCGATCTGGTAGGAGGGGATCTGGCCCGTCAGGCACAGCACCGGGGCGTTGGAGCCGGCGGCGGTCGACAGCGCCGCCGTGGTGTTGAGGACGCCCGGCCCGGGCACCACGATGAAGGTGCCGACCCGGCCGGAGGCCTGCGCATAGCCCAGCGCCATGTAGGCGCAGCCCTGCTCGTGCCGGGTGTGCATCAGCCGGATGCGGTCGGAATGGCGGTAGAGCGCATCGAAGGTGTTGTCGAGCTGGATGCCCGGCAGGCCGAACACGGTGTCGACGCCGTAGGCGATCAGCGAGCGCACGATGGCGTCGCCGCCGGTCATCCGCTCGGCGGCGGGACGGTTTCCTCGAGGCTCGTTCATCAGGTGCTCCTGCGTCGGCGCAACACGGCCGAGATCAGCGGCCAGACCAGCACCGCCAGCGCCACCGCCAGCAGCGAGGCGGCCAGCGGCCGCGAGAAGAAGATGTCGTGCGAGCCCTGCGCCATGATCAGCGAGCGCGAGTAGTTCGCCTCCACCATGACGCCGAGCACCATGGCCAGGATCAGCGGCGCCATGGGGAACTGCAGCTTCTTGAGGACGTAGCCGACCAGGCCGAAGCCCAGCGCCAGCCAGACGTCGAACATGAGGTTGCGCACCGAGAACGCCGCGATCATGGACAGCACGAACACGCCGGGGGCCAGGATCGCGTTGGGCATGGACAGGACGCGCCGCCACACCGGCATGGCGACCGTGCCCAGCACGTAGATCGCGACGTAGGCGACCACCAGGCCGACGAACAGGCCGTAGACCACGTCGGGGCTGCCCTCGAACAGCTTGGGGCCGGGCTGCAGCCCGTGCAGGGTCAGCGCGCCCAGCAGCACGGCGGCCGTCGGGCTGCCGGGGATGCCGAGCGTCAGCAGCGGCACCAGCGAGCCGCCGACCGAGGCGCTGCCGGCGGTCTCCGGCCCGGCGACGCCCTCGATGGCGCCCTTGCCGAACCGCTCCGGCGTGCGCGACCAGCGCTTCTCCTGGTCGTAGGCGAGCCAGCTCGCGATGTTGGCGCCCGCGCCCGGCAGCACGCCGACCACGACGCCGATCAGCGATCCGCGGCCGAAGGACGGGATCAGCGAGCGGAACTGTCCGAGCGTCATGCGCGCGGAGCCCTCCACCCGGCCGGCCTTGAGCGCATCGCGGCCCTCCAGCATGGCGAAGCATTCCGCCACGGCGAACACGCCGATCAGGACAACCAGGAACGGCACGCCCTCGAACAGCTGGTAGAAGCCGAAGGTGTAGCGCGCGGTGCCGCTGACGCTGTCGATGCCCACCACGACGATGAGCAGGCCCAGCGTCGCCGCGACCAGGCCCTTGATCAGGTTGTCGCCCGACAGGCTCGCCACCAGCGACAGGCCGAAGATGCCGAGCGCGAAATATTCGGGCGGGCCGAATTTCAGCGCCATGGTGACGAGGGGCAGCGACAGGGTCATCAGCGCGATGCCGCCGACGACGCCGCCGATGGTGGCGGAGTACATCAGCGTCTGCAGCGCGAGGACGCCCTTGCCCTGCTTGTTGAGGCTGTAGCCGTCCTGCAGCATCGCGGTCGCCGAGGCCGTGCCCGGCGCGCCCAGCAGGATCGCCGTGATGGAGCCGCCATACTCCGCCGCGAGGTAGAGCGAGACCAGCAGGTTGAACGCCACCGACGGCGGCAGCGCATAGGTCGCCGGGATCAGCAGCGCCACCCCGAGCGAGGGGCCGAGGCCCGGCAGCGCGCCGACCACGATGCCGATGGCGCAGCCGATCACGATGGCCAGGATGCCCTGAAGCGTGAAGACCGCCTCGATACCGATCAGCAGGTTCTGCATGGAGCGTCCGGTTCAGGGCAGCGGCACGCCGAGGGCGACCGAGAAGATGAGATAGATCGACGCCGGCAGGATCACGGCGGTGAGGGCCGCCCCGAGCCATCCGCCTCCCGCGACGCGCACGGCCACGAGCAGCCACGGCGCGGCAAGCCACAGGAAGCCGAGATAGGGCAGCAGCCCGACGAACGCGGCCGCCAGCGCCGCGAAGGCGACGATCCGCAGGCCGGAGCGGACCACCAGCGGTTCCGGCCGGGTGCGCAGCGCCCCGGCGGCCAGCACGGCGGACAGCGCGATCAGCGCCGCGCCGTAGATCGTTGGAAGCTGGCCGGGCCCCGGCGCGCCCAGCGTCGACGGCGCCGGAAACTCCATGGCACCGACGATGGCCCCGACGCCCAGCGCCGCGAACACCGCCGCGGCCGCGAGGATGCCGGCGCGCATGCGCCGGACCCCCGCGGCCCGCGCCTCGATGTCGGGCGCGGCTGCCGTCACAGGTAGCCGCCGGCCTTGAGGAATTCGCGGCGGGTCTCGATCTCGTTCTCGACCTGGGCCTGGAACTCGTCGATGGACCAGCCGGCGCGCGACTGCTTGTTCTGCTGCATGAAGGCCTTCCACTCGTCGCTGGCCTCGACCTTGTCCATGGCGCCGGACAGGGTCTCCAGCACGGGAGCGGGGGTGTCGGCCTTGACCGCGACGCCGCGCCAGATCGCCTCGACCACGTCCTGTCCCTGCTCCTTGAAGGTCGGCGTGTCGGGGAAGAACTCGTCGCGCTCCTCGGTGCTGATGGCGAGCAGGCGGATCTCGCCGCTCTCGACCTGGGCCAGGGCCGAGCTCGGCGTCATCATGGCGACGTCGATATGGCCGCCGAGCAGCGCGAAGGCCGCCTCGTTGCCGCCGTCGAACGGGATCCAGGCGGCCTGGATGCCGGCCTCCTGCTGCAGGCGGTAGAACACGAACTGGTGGAATCCGGCGGTGGCGAAGCCGCCGACGCGGACGCTGTTGGGCTTGTCCTTGAGCGCGTTGACGAAGTCGGCCAGCGTCTTGAACGGGCTGTCCGCCCTGACCGCGACCGCCGACGGCTCGGTCTGGAGCGCGCGCACGAAGATGAAATTGTCGCGCTTGAAGGGGATCTTGCCCTGGGCGAGCGTGAACGTGGTGGTGCCGGTCACCGACATGATGTTGTAGCCGTCCGCCGGCTGCGACATGACGTAGGACATGGCCACCGCGCCCGAGCCGCCGGTGCGGTTCTCGACCGGGGTGCTCTGGCCCAGTTCCTCGCCGACCTGCTTGGCGAGCTGGCGCATCATGGAATCGAGCGGCGAGCCCGCCGCCGACGTGACGACGAACTTGACCGGACCGGTCGGGTAGTCCTGGGCCATGGCCGCCGGGGCCAGCGCCAGGACCGCGAGCGCCGTCCCGAGGGCGACGGCCTGCTTGAAGGGCTTCATGGATTTCCTCCCGCTGTTGGGGTGTCGATGGATTTCTTCAGAGGTTTTCGTCGGCGGGGAAGCGGAACTCCCGCGCCGGATAGGCCTGGTACGGCATGGAGCGGATCGCCTCCTCGTCCGGCTCCAGGCCGAGACCGGGGGCGTCGGGCAGCTCGATGTAGCCGTTCAAGGGCTTCAGCGGATTGCGGAACAGCTTCTGGCCGAACTCCTCGAACGGCAGGAAGTATTCCGTGATGATGAAGTTGGGCATGCAGGCCGAGGCATGCACCGTCGCCGACAGCGCCAGCGTGGTGGAGTTGTAGTTGTGCGGAGACACCGCCACCATCTCGGTCTCGGCGGCGGCCGCGATCATCAGCAGCTCGAGGATGCCGCCGCAATTGGCGACGTCGGGATTGATGATGTCGACCGCGCGGGCCCGCAGCAGCGGCCGGAAGCCGGCGCGGCCGTAGATCGCCTCGCCCGCGACCACCGGGATCGACGAGGAGCGCCGAACCTCGGCGATGGCGTCGATGTTCTCCGACTGGCACGGCTCCTCGAACCAGTAGGGCTCGTATTCCGCCACCGCGTCCGACAGCTCGATGGCGTGGCGCGGCGACAGCCGGCGGTGGATGTCCAGCAGCAGGTCGACATCCCGCCCGAAGGCGTCGCGCATGGCCTTCACGACGCGCGCCGCGTGGCGGACATGCTCGCGCGGGATGTAGGTGCGCCACGGGCGCGGCAGCGGGTCGAACTTGAGCGCGTTGTAGCCGGACGCCACCACTGGCTCCGCGGCGCGGACATAGTTCTCCGGGTCTCGCAGCTTGTAGCCCCAGCCATTGGCGTAGACGCGGACCTTGGAGCGCACCTTGCCGCCGAGCAGGTTGTAGACCGGCTGCTCCGTGGCCTTGCCGACAATATCCCACAGCGCCTGCTCGATCCCCGACAGCGCGCACCACAGCTCCAGCGAGGAGCGGCGCTGGGCGTAGTCGTCGAACGCGATCTGCAGGATGTGGCGGATCTGGAACGGGTCGCGGCCGAGGAGATAGCGGCCGAACTCCTCGACCTGGGCCGCGATCGGCCGGTCCCGGTCATACTGGCTGTAGGCCTCGCCCCAGCCGACGATGCCGGCATCGGTCTCGATGCGCACGAAGATGACGTTCTTGCGCCAGCCCGGATGGACGATGAGGCATTCGACTTTGGCGATCTTCATGCGGACCTGCGGCTGATAGGCGTGGCGTCAAAATGGGCGCAATCGCGTCCGGTTTGTCGACACGTTAATCAGACCGGGCGGACGGCTGTCAAGCCTGAGACCCATCGCCTCGACGGCGCCATGACCCTCATTTTGCAGCGCACAACGCGTGGCTGCGCGGCATGATCAGGCCGCGGCGACACTCTTGACCGACATGCCATCGCGGCCTAGCGTGCCTGCACTTTCACCCCTGTGGAGCATTATTGTCGTCAATGCAGCCTTCGGAGACCGGCACCACCGTCCAGCGCATCGAGAGCGAGCTCGAGAAGGCCATTCTCGCGGGCGAGTACGAGCCCGGCGCGCGCATCAACGAGAACGCGCTGGCCGCCCGGCTGGGGGTCAGCCGTGCGCCGGTGCGCGAGGCCTGCCGGCTGCTGGAGCGCGCGGGGCTCGTCCGCATCGTCCCGAACCAGGGGGCCATGGTGGCGTCGCTCACGCTGCACGAGGTGGTGCAGCTGTTCGATGTCAGGGCGGCCCTCGGCCGGCTTGCCGGCGAGGAGGCCGCGACCTCCATGGACGATGCCCATCTGCGTCAGCTTCGCGGCCTGATGGCGGAGATGGACCGCGCCGCCATGGAGCGCGACGCCGACCGCTATGTCGGCCTGAACATCGACTTCCACGCCTGCCTCTACGACGCCACCGGCAACGCCCGCCTCGCCCATCTCGACCTGTCCATCGGCAAGGAGCTGCGCGTCTACCGCCGCCACGGCCTTGCGCGCGGCGGCGGGCTTGCGGTCTCCAACCAGGAGCACCGCGTCATCATGGCGGCGATCGAGCGCGGCGACTGCGAGGAGGCCGGCCTGCAGCTGTTCCAGCACATCCGCAACGGCCGCGACCGCTTCCTTCGCGCCATGTCGGCGACCGGCCACCTGACGCTGAAGCCGCTGGGCTCGGCGGCCGTTGGCTGAATGACGCGCTCCGCCCGGTTCGGGATATCCCGCGCCCTGATGAATGACCGAGGAGACGACCGGTGAACGCATCGCCCGCCGCGCACCCCTATCCGCCGCTCCGCATGCGTATCGCAGGCGAATGGCGAACCCGCGAGGCGGGGGAGCAGGTGATCAATCCGGCCACCGAGGCCCCGCTCGGCCACCTGCCCCACGCCACCGCCGCCGACCTGGAGGACGCGGTCCGCTCCGCGGCGGAGGGCTTCGCGCTCTGGCGCCGCAAGGCGCCGGCCGAGCGCTGCGAGATCGTTGTCGAGGCGGCGCGGCTGATGCGCCGGCGCATCGAGGCCATCGCCACCGCCGTGACGCTGGAGCAGGGCAAGCCCATCGCCCAGTCCCGGGCCGAGGTGCTGCGCGCCGCCGAGATCCTGGAATGGGACGCCAATGAGGGCCGGCGCCTGTACGGCCGGCTGATCCCGGCCGAAGCCGGCATGCGCCGGACCGTGACCCGCGAGCCGATCGGGGTCGCTGCCGCGTTCACGCCCTGGAACTTCCCGCTGACCACGCCGGCGCGCAAGATCGGCGGCGCGCTGGCTGCCGGGTGCTCCCTCATCCTGAAGGCGTCCGAGGAGACGCCCGCCGGCGCGGTGATGATCCTGGAGGCGCTGGTCGACGCCGGCCTGCCGGCGGGCGTGGTCAATCTGGTCTTCGGCGACCCGGCGGCGATCTCGAAGGTCCTGATCTCGCACCCGGCAGTCGCCATGATCGCCTTCACGGGATCGATCCCGGTGGGCAAGCACCTGGCAGGACTGGCCGCCCGCGAGATGAAGCCGACGCTGATGGAGCTCGGCGGCCACGGACCGGTGATCGTGTGCGACGACGTCGATCCCGCCATGGCGGCGGCGCAGTCTGTGGTGGCCAAGTCGCGCAATTCCGGCCAGGTCTGCGTGTCGCCGACCCGGTTCTTCGTGGAGGAGGCCTCCTACGACGCCTTCCTCGAGGCGTTCGTCGACAGGGCGCAGAAGCTGCGCCTGGGCGACGGCATGGATCCGGCCACCGAGATGGGGCCTCTGGCCAACGACCGGCGCCTTGCCGCCATGGACGGCCTCGCATTGGATGCGCGCGAAAAGGGCGCCACGGTCCGCGCCGGCGGCCGCCGCGAGGGCAATCGCGGCTATTTCTACCCGCTCACCGTGGTCACCGACGCCTCCGCCGAGGTGCGCGCCACCCATGAGGAGCCGTTCGGCCCGCTGGCGGTGATCTCGCGGGTCTCGGGCGTGGACGAGGCCGTCGCGCGGGCAAACGCCCTGCCCTTCGGGCTCGCGGGTTACGCCTTCGCCCGCTCGGCCGCCAAGGTGGACGCCATCTCGTCGGGCCTGCACTGCGGCAACATCGCCATCAACCACTTCACCGCCTCGGTCGCCGAGACGCCGTTCGGCGGCGTCAAGGAGAGCGGATACGGGCGCGAGGGCGGCATCGAGGGCCTCGACGTCTACACCGTGGTCAAGTCGGTGTCTCACAAGGTTCTGTGACAACCGCGCGCCCCGCGCAGCTTTTCCGTTTACAGGCAAGGGAATGCGGGGCACGAGTGTCGCCGACGATGTTCATTGGAATGGCGCCGGCGCGACCAGGCGGTTGCAGCGGAGCCGTTGCCTTCAATCGGTACGGTGCCTGAGGCCATGGTGCAGCGGCGTGCGGTGATCGTCGGCGGCGGCGCGGCCGGCGCCTGGCTTGCCTGGATGCTGGCGGCGCGCGGCGTGCACGGCATCGACATCGTCGATCCGGGCGACCTCGGCCGCGGCCTCGCCTATTCGGCGCCCTCCCCGGCCCATCTCCTGAACGTCCCGGCCCACCGCATGGACATGGCCACCGCGCCGGGCGAGCCGATGTTCGCGGACTGGCTGGTCCGGAGCCGGCCCGGCGCCACCCGCGAGGACTATGTCCCGCGCTGGCGCTACGGCGACTTTTTGGGCGAGCTGATGTCCGGCCTCCAGGCGTCCGGCGCGCTGCGGCACCGGCGGACGCGCGCGACGGCGGTCTCACGCGATGGCGACCGCTTCCAGGTTTCGCTCGCCGACGGCGGCGCGATCGACGCGCCCGCCGTGGTGCTGGCGGTGGGCAACCTCGCGCCCGTCCGCCTCGCCCCCGGCGTCGCGCACGAGCGTATCCTGGAAAATCCGTGGGCGCTGCCGCAGGGCCCGGCGCGCGATGCGGGCGACGTCTTGGTCGCGGGAACCGGCCTGACGGCGCTGGACGCCGTGGCCGCCATCGCGTCCGCCAGCCCCTCGGCCCGGTTCGTGCTTGCCGCGCGCCGGCCCTATGTGCCGCCCATCGACCATGTGGACGAGACCTGCCCGGGGCTCGAGCGCCTCGTCGGCCTGCCGCCGTCGCTGGTGTGGCGCGAGGCCATGGCCACGATCCGCGCCCGCGGCGCGCCCGACGGCTGGAAGGGCGTGGTCGACAGCATGAAGAAGCTCACCGAGCCGGTGTGGCTGCGCTGGACGCCGCGCCAGCGCGCCAGCTTCATGCGCCACGGCGTGCGGCACTGGCTGCAGCACCGCCACCGCGCGCCGCCGCCCACATCGCGCCTGGTCGACCGGCTGAGGTCCGAGGGCAGGCTCCTGGTCAAGGCCGGACGAGTGACCGACCTCGTTCCGGGGCCGTCGGGGGTTTCCGCGCGGGTGGGCGGCGAGGCCATGACGGTCGATCTCGTGGTCAACGCCACCGGGCCGAGCCTCGACATCCGCCGCCACGACCTGCTGGCGCGCCTGCTGGAGGCGGGCCTCCTGGCGCGCTGCCCGCTGGGCCTGGGGATCGACGTGGACGCCCGGAGCCTGTCGCGCGCGGCGGGCGGCCCGGTGCCGGGGCTGTACGTGCTCGGCCCGCTGACGCGCGGCGCGTTCTTCGAGGTGGTGGCGGTGCCGCACTTCCAGGGCAAGGCGCGCGCCATCGCCGACGCCATCGCATGCGGCGCTCAGGCCGGGTCGACGCCCGCCGCCCTGCCATCGAAGGCTTCGGCGCTGTAGGGAAAGAACCGCCCGGCCCCGCAGATCACGCGGTCGGCGGCGAGGTCGCGCGGCTGCGTGACGCGGCTCGTCAGCAGCACGCCGTCGAGGTGGTCGGTCTCGTGCTGGAGCACATTGGCCAGGAAGCCGGAGGCGATGAACTCGCGCGATGCGCCGTCCAGATCGAGGTAGCGCACCCGGACCTTTGCGGGGCGCGGCACCCGCGCGAACAGCACCGGGATCGACAGGCAGTGCTCCCACAGCAGCTGCGTCCGGTCCGTCAGCGGCTCCACCACGGGATTGACCATCACGGTCCAGGGCGCCGGCGCGGTCCGCGCGCCCTGCGGGATGCGGTGCGCCGGCAGGTTGAACACGAACAGCCGCTCCAGCACCCGGTGCTGCGGCGCCGCCATGGCGATGGCGTCGAGGCTCTCCAGCGTGTCGCGCATGTCCCGGGCGATCCGGCGAACACGGTCGGACGTCGGATCGGCGACGGGCGCGGCCGGGGCCAGGAGAACCTCCTCCCCGATCAGCGCGATGTCGCGGATCGCCATGGCGTCAACGCCGCGCGAGCGACGGCGCGAGCCAGTCCTCGCCGCCCAGCCGCTGCTGCAGCACATGCCAGGGCGAGATCGCCTCGACCCACAGCCTGAGC
>JAEWEX010000401.1 GCA_023389135.1 Pseudomonadota bacterium
CCTACAAGGTCTCCGGCGGCCTGCACGGCGTGGGCGTCTCGGTGGTCAACGCGCTGTCATCGTGGCTGCGCCTGCGCATCTGGCGCGCCGGCCACGAGCACATGATGGAGTTCCGCCACGGCGTGGCCGTGTCGCCTCTGGCGGTGGTGGGGCCCGACGGCGGCCGGCGCGGCACCGAGGTCAGCTTCCTCGCCAGCACCGAAACCTTCACCATGACGGACTACAACTGGGGAACGCTGGAGCATCGCCTGCGCGAGCTCGCCTTCCTGAATTCCGGCGTGAAGATCGTGCTGACGGACCTGCGCGGCGTCGAGCCGCGGCGCGAGGAGCTGGTCTATGACGGCGGCGTCGAGGCCTTCGTGCGCTATCTCGACCGCACCAAGCACCCGCTGGTCGACACGCCCATCGTGGTGCGCGCCGAGCGCGACGGCATCGGCGTCGAGGTCGCCATGTGGTGGAACGACAGCTACCACGAGACCGTGCTGGCCTTCACCAACAACATCCCCCAGCGCGACGGAGGGACCCATCTCGCGGGCTTCCGCGCCGCGCTGACCCGGCAGGTCACCGGCTACGCCGACAGTTCCGGCCTGACCCGGAAGGAAAAGGTCTCGCTCACCGGCGACGACTGCCGCGAGGGGCTGACCTGCGTCCTCTCGGTCAAGGTTCCGGACCCGAAATTCTCTTCCCAGACCAAGGACAAGCTGGTCTCCTCCGAGGTCCGCCCGGCGGTGGAGAACGCCATCAACCAGGCGCTCGCCACCTGGTTCGAGGAGCACCCGGCCGAGGCGCGCGTGATCGTCGGCAAGGTGGTGGAGGCCGCCGCCGCCCGCGAGGCGGCGCGCAAGGCCCGCGACCTCACGCGCCGCAAGGGCGCGCTGGACGTCGCCTCTCTGCCCGGCAAGCTCGCCGACTGCCAGGAGCGCGATCCGGCCAAGTCCGAGCTGTTCCTGGTCGAGGGCGATTCCGCCGGCGGCTCCGCCAAGCAGGGCCGCGACCGCGCTTTCCAGGCCGTGCTGCCGCTGCGCGGGAAAATCCTCAACGTGGAGCGGGCGCGGTTCGACAAGATGCTGTCGAGCCAGGAGATCGGCACGCTGATCACCGCGCTCGGCACCGGCATCGGCCGGGAGGAGTTCAACCCCGACAAGCTGCGCTACCACAAGATCATCATCATGACGGACGCCGATGTCGACGGCTCCCACATCCGGACGCTGCTGCTGACGTTCTTCTTCCGGCAGATGCCGGAGCTGATCGAGCGCGGCCACATCTACATCGCCCAGCCGCCGCTCTATAAGGTGTCGCGCGGCAAGTCCGAGCAGTATCTCAAGGACGAGCGCGCCCTGGAGGACTACCTGGTCTCCGGCGGCCTCGACGGCGCCTCGCTGACGCTCGCCAATGGCGAGGTGCGCGCCGGCGAGGACCTCGCGGCCATCGTGCGCGAGGCGCGCAACGTCCGCGCCATCCTCGCGGGGCTGCACCCCCGCTACGACCGCGAGACCGTGGAGCAGGCGGCGATCGCCAGGGCGCTGGCGCCCGGCATCACCGCCGATCCCGCCCGTGCCGCCGAGGCCGCGGAATACATCGCCCGCCGCCTCAACCTCCTGGCCGACGAGTTCGAGCAGGGCTGGACCGGCCGCGTCAGCGAGGGCGAGGCGGGAGGCTTCGTGTTCGAGCGCGAGTTGCGCGGCGTGCGCGAGGCGACCCTGATCGACGCCGCCCTCGCCAATTCCGCCGACGCCCGCCGGCTGGACGAGAAGTCCGATCATCTGCGCGAGATCTACGGCAAGGCCGCCACGCTGCGCCGCCGCGACGAGGAGACCCAGGTGCGCGGTCCCTCCCAGCTCGTGGACGCGCTGCTGGGAATCGGGCGCAAGGGCATCGCCATGCAGCGCTACAAGGGCCTGGGCGAGATGAACCCCGACCAGCTCTGGGAGACCACGCTGGACATCAATGTCCGCTCCCTGCTGCAGGTTCGCGTCAAGGAGGTGGACGAGGCCGACGACGTGTTCGTCAAGCTCATGGGCGACGTGGTGGAGCCGCGCCGCGAGTTCATCCAGGAGAACGCGCTGGCGGCCAGCGTCGACGTGTGAGGCGGAAGCCCGGGAACGCGGTTTCCGAAGCGGAAAGAATTTCCCGCGATATTGAGGAAAGGCGCCGGATGCGACGCCGGACATGAGCTGTGGCTGGCGGTCGTGTATTTGGCCGCCTGCGGCGATCGGGTCATAAATCCACCCGATTCCGGCCACAGATGGTGGGCCTCGGGAGTATCGTATGACGGGGTCGAAGACGCGCCGGGCCGTCGGCGTCAATTGGGTGGTTCGCGTCTTCGTCTGCGTTTTCGTGGGTGTCGCGGCGCTGGAGCCCGCGCGCGCGTTCGACTTCTTCGGCCTGTTCGGCGATGCCGACGGCCCTCCCGATCCCACGCCCGCCACGCTGCCCTACGACGTGACGTTCGAGATCTCGGGCGACGACGATGTGGAGCGCGCCCTGAAGGACGCCTCGAAGCTCTACGACCTGAGAAGCGACGCGCCACCCGACGGCGACATCCTCGCGCGCCGCATCGAGGCCGATATCGGCCCGCTCACCGATGCGCTGTGGGGCGCCGGCTTCTACGGCGCGCGGGTGGCCATCGAGGTCGACGGCGCGTCCGCCACCGTCCAGCGCGTCGATCGCGCGTCGCTCGCCCGCGCGGCCGAGGCCTATCGCGGCAGCGCGGTGGTGCCGGTGCGCGTCGTGGTGGAGAC
>JAEWEX010000439.1 GCA_023389135.1 Pseudomonadota bacterium
TGTCGAAGCCGCGAAGGTCGATCGCGGCCGGCGTGTTGTCCGCGTCGTAGGACGCGCACGGGATGGCGACTTTCACGCCTAGGTTCGAGATAAGGTCGCGCATTGCAGGTTCTCCATCGTGGGACTAGCCGTCGTCGCGACGGGTTGAGTGTCCATCGGGCCGGCCGCGCCGGCGCTGGGAAATGCCGCCTCACGGCGGGACATCACGGCGCACATGATGCGCCGCGAATTCAGTGAGAGGATCGAATTCCCGTGGATCATCATGCGCGCCCCTTTGCGGGAAGCCCTTCGAGAGCACGCTTCCGCGCCGCATGATTGACGACTTTCGCCAGTTCGGTCGCCACCTGGTCCTCGGGGCATACCAGGTCGCGCAGCTCCTGAGCGATGCCCAACCGAATGCCGGCGCGCATCTCGATATAGCGAGCGGACACCTTCGCCGGATCGGTTTCGGCCCTCCGCACGCGATTGAATGAGAGTAGGCATGCCACCTCGTACTGGTTGGCGATCTCGGCGAGCTTGGATGAAGCAAGAACGAAGGTGCGAGGCGTCATGACGCGGCCTTTCCCTCGCGATATGCCACGAGCCGATCGAGACCGTTGCGGATCGCCAGCGAAGCGTTGATTGTCAGCAGGCCCACTGCGTTCTTGCGTGCGAAGACAGCGCGCGCGGTCACGGACGCACTGTCGACGTCCCCCAGTTCCGCAAGCGACTGGAAACGCGGCTCCGCACCCCGGCCCCATCCTTCTATCCAACCCTCGTAGCTCGTTTCCGGGAATGCGGGGTCGAGCGGGTCGAGCAGAGCGAGGCCCTTGCGGGTCGAGAGATAAACATGCTCGCGGTCAGCGATCTCCACATAAACGTCGCTGCGATCGGTCTCGCCAGCGAAATAGAGCCCAGGCCGGGGGTAGAGGCAGCGGTGATACCAGTAGTCGTTCGGCTCCCCATCGCGCGGCGAGCGCTCGTCATCGGCGAGCCGAAGGCTCATTTCCGAAAGCCCCGACGGCATCTCGCCGTCCGCCTGGTTGAAAGACCAGAGCAGCTTTTCGGCCAAGCGACCGGCGACTAGCATCGGCGCGCCCGCCGAAACGAACGCGCCAATGACGCACATGCGCTTGAGGTCGCGAATGCCACGATCACCGGGAAGTAGACCATCGTCGGCGACGATCTGGACAGCGCGCTTTGTTGCTCCGATCGCAACGGCGAGGTCGTTGTGACTGAATTCATCGCCCGGGTCTTTCGGTCGTCGCGGCATGCAACAATATCGAACTGTTAGTGTTCGATTGTCAAGGTAGGGCATTCGGCCTGTGGACGGTCAGCCCACGACCCTTCCGATCACTTTCACCTGGACCGCAGCGGGCGTGCCGCGAGCGTCTCCTTTCGCCGGGGCAGGCATGAAGCCGAGACGCCCTCTAACGCTTGCGTGCTCGTCGACATAGCCATTGACCAATGGCGTTATCCGAAGGTCTCCATCCCAGGTCATTACGAGATACTCGACCCCCTCTTCTGGGGTGGAAACTCGGTCCACCCCGCTCCCCGCCCCCTCGTCTTCGTGCGAGACCAAGAAGGTCTGAGGAAGCGCCGTCGTGTCGACGGAAACCCGTCGACCGTCGATCACCATCGACGACAGTTCGGCTTCGGTGACGACGCATGCGGCAGATGCGACCGCGATCGTGGCGGTTGAGAGAGATAGGCCGGCTACCAATGAGCGGCGGGTAATCGGTGACATGTATTGTCCTCCATGGAGATGAGACGCCACGGCAGGACGGAAAATGAATTTATGGTATTTGGTGAGTCGGTCATCGTCGGCCCGTCCGCGGCTTTCGGTGGCAAGTGCCGGTCGGGCGTTGGCGCGCCCGACCGGTGCGATCACATTGCGCGCGTTAAGTGGGAACGTCAACGCAAACAACTAGAGGCGAGAGACCATGGAAGTCCCATCTGACGATGCCCTCTCAGCCCTCCTGGACAACATCCGATACCTAACGAAAAACGCGGAATCTTTATACAATTCAGGGAGCTATGCTTTAGCGGTGCACGTCTCAATATTGAGCATCGAAGAAAGCGCAAAGTATCTCATAGTATTCTGTCGGTCACACATTCCTGATGAAATTTTTAGGAAGAGATTTCAGCATATTAACAAGCATACCGTGTCCATTGCTCCTTGGTTTCTTGCTGGAAAATTTACTGCGTTTTATATTATACATGTTGCTAGTCAAATGCAGACTGGAGATGATGAAATATCAATGTATAGACGAAACTTGCTTAAGGAGGTTTCGCAATCTTTATACCGAACCGATCCGGAATCAATCGCGCAATCGATACTTGGTGTTCTAAGGCTCAAGGACGAAGATAGGCAGGCTGAAAGATTAATAGAACAAAAGCAACGCGAGCTTGATCGGCTGTCATCAGTTTATGTGGACATATCAGACGATCTTAAGATACTAGCATCACCGCGGGATTTTGATCGAGAAAAAGCAAAAAGATATCTAGATGAGGCATATTTCTGTCAATGTGTTTCACAGTTTATTGGCGCACCGTCAGAAACGATTGATGGATTCGTTGAAATGTTACCGCCCGTGGAGCGCCAAAGAATGAAACGCGAAGCTGAGAAGCGCGCCCACACACTTATTAGCAAGGGCGAAGGGATCGAATCTTTATCCCAAGAGGTCAGCTAGACATGCCGGCAGCGCCTCCGGCTCGTGCCGCTTCGAGATGCTGAGCGCCATCGCCAGCGCCACAAGTCCGTCGATACGGCCGGCCGCCTTCGACTTGTCGAGCTTGCGCCCGCCGGCCGGGTCGCGCGTCACCACGGCGTTCGCGGCGCACATGTTGAGCACCGGGTTGCCGCCGTGCCGCAGCAGCTTTTCGGCCACGCACCGTTCGAGCATGTCGACGGCCGGCGAGAAATCCTTGAAGCCCTGCCCGAACGGCTGGAGCGGCAAGGCCGCGCCGATCAGGCCCAGCTCGCGTTTCAGGTCTTCGATGCGCCAGCGGTCATAGGCGAGCGCCTGCATGCTGTAGCGCGAGGCCGCGTTCGCAAGCACGTCCGCGACGAAGCCAGGATCGATGGTCGCGCCGGGAATGAGCGTGATAAGCCCCTGCTTCGCCCACACGTCATAGGGCACGCGGTCCTCGTTCGACCGGTCCTCGATGTTGGCTTCCGGCATGAAAAACCGGGCGAGCACATCGAAGCGGCCTTCCGTGTCGGGGAACACCATGACGAAGGCCGTCAGGTCGCGCGTCGCGCCCAGGTCGAGGCCGGCATAGCACTCGCGGCCGTCGAGGCTGGCAGGGTCGACCGCGCCGGCGTTGGCGTCCCATTCGGCCTTGTGGATGAAGCGCGACACGGCGGAGACGCGCTGGTTGAGGATCAGGTTGCGGAACGCCGCCTCCTTCGACGGCACAAGCCGCGCCTGCCCCGCCTGCCGCTGCACGTCCTCCAGTGACCGGAAATCGCCGATCGCCGGGTTCGCCAGCAGCCAGGTCGCCGGCGCCCACGGGTCCGCCTCGTCCGGCGCGGCATAGAGCGTCAGGTGAAACGACTGGTCCGCGATATCGCCGGCCTGGACGCGCAAGCCGTAGTCGACCAGCTCCGACATGACGGCGTGATCGGCCGCCGCCTGGGTGGAAATCACCATCATCAACGGGTTGTCGCGAGCGCCCGTCGCCGTGTCCATCGCGTCGAACAGGGCCCGGTTCGGCGCGCTCCCCAGCTCGTCATAGACCACGAAGGAAGGCGACAGGCCCAGCTTGCTCCCGGCGTCCGCCGACAGGGCGGAATAGATCGAGCCGGCTCCGTCGCCGGTCAGCACCTCGATTTGCTTGGTGAACCGGACGATGTTGCAGCGGTCGTCAAGCTCCGGGTGCCCCTGCAGTATCGCCGCCATCTCGGCGTAGAGCTTCGCCGCCTGGTCGCGGGTGAGCGCGCACGAATAGACTTCGCCGCGCGGCTCGGCTTCCGGCCCCAGCAGGTGGCAGAGCGCCAGCGCCGCCGCGAGCTGCGTCTTGCCGTTCTTCCGGCCCATGCTTAGCACGGCCGTCCGCACCGGCCGGGTGCCAGCAGCATCCTCGGCATAGACGGCGCGGAGGAAATCGCGCTGCCACTCGCGGAGCTTCATGGTCGAGCCGGCCAGCTTGCCGGCTGTGATCGGCAGGTCTTCGCAGAACGCAATCACGCGATCCGGGCGGCTCAGCCCCGGCTCATCCCAGGGCAGAACCTCGCGGCGGTCGACCTTGCCGCGAGCCGAAAGCGGCTTCGCCCCTACGCCCCTGAGTGCCATCAGCTCATGTCCTTCATCATGCTAAGTCACTGGAAACTAAGTATTTGCGCGGGGGCCACACCGGTCCACGATCCCCCGATCTGTCGTGATTTCAGGCACCCCCACCGTGCCAATCATCGCCCGGATCGATCGGGTTGCCGCGAACGTCGAAGCCCTTGAACCGCCGACCCGAGGCGGAACGGTCAGGTCGATCAACAGCGTTCGTCTTCTCATTGTGGCAGCGCTCGCAGAGGCTCATCAGTTGGTCGAGCGGCGGGAACGGATCGCCGCCGGCTCTGATCGCCTTGACGTGATCGACGGCCACGGCCGCCACTGCCCAGCCTCTCAGCTCGCATGCGTAGCAAAGCGGACTGCTCGACAGCTTCGCTTGCCTGAGGCGCTGCCAGGTCCGGGTGTTATAGGGCCAATGTGCCATATCAGACCCTCGCTGCTGCCTTTGGCGCTCGACATCGCCACTGGCCTTCTCGGAAAGCCCCTTCCGTCATCTCAGCCGGCCCGCTGCTGCGCCGTTTAGAACACCGGTTTTCCGTGGTGGGACACGAATGTCCCCCTATGCGTCGAGGCTTCGGCCCCATGGCGATCCAGGCCGACCACTCGCGCGAGATGATGCGGACGACGTTCGACAGGTGCTTGCGGCCCTGAACAGGCCGCTGCTCGACGCCGATCCATGCCAGCTCGGCAAGGCGGTCCTGAGCTCGCTTCGCCGTCTTGCGGCACATCCCGCCGCGAGCGGCGATCTCATCGAGCGTGAGTTCACATTGTCCCGTCCGGTGCACCTCATCCGCGATGATGCGCGCATAGGCGACTTGGCTGGTGGTCAGCATGCCGGCCATGACGGGAGGCATTGGCCAGGTTGCCGCGAGCGTCCGCCGGCGTCGGATCGAGCGATCTCGGTCGGGCGTGCGTTGCGCACGCGGCCGTGTGAAGCGCCCCTCGAAGCGGCGACCGGCCGGCTTCGCCGCCGACCGTGCGGCGATGGTAGCTATGTCGCCCGAGGCATAGCCAGCGATCAGCTCCGGATTTGCCGGCGGGCCGCCAAACAGCCGGGAGCTGCGCAACGCCTCGCTGGCGACAAGCGTCCGGCTCGTTGCGGCAGAGGCGTTCTTGTGATAGCCATCTTTCCCGTCTGCATCGTTATTCCAATTGCCGCCGTCCAGGGGTCCAGCCTGGGCGGCGGTTTTCGTTTCCGCAGGGTCGGGAGGCGGAACAGACCACGAACCGGCTGTGTCAGATTTGTGCCACTTCTCCGCGCGCGTTCCTGCAACGTTCTGCACCGGAACGCACGGAGCCGCAGGGCAAGTTTCAGGGGGACTTGCGGAATTCGCAGCGATCCCGTAATCGTCGCGGCGGGCCACCCCTCCCCACCGAGGGGCGTCTATCTGGAAGGATAGCGCACATGACGACGACGCCTCCCGGCGTGCGGCCGGCCAATCCGCACTTCTCCTCCGGCCCCTGCGCCAAGCGCCCCGGCTGGACCCTCCAGGCACTTTCCGACGCGCCGCTCGGCCGCTCGCACCGCGCGAAGGCCGGCAAGGGCAAGCTCAAGCTCGCCATCGACCTGACCCGCGAGGTCCTGGGCGTGCCCGCCGATTACCGCATCGGCATCGTTCCCGCCTCCGACACCGGGGCGGTCGAGATGGCCATGTGGTCGATGCTGGGCGCGCGCCCCGTGGACCTTCTCGCCTGGGAGAGCTTCGGCGAGGGCTGGGTCACGGACGCCGTCAAACAGCTCAAGCTGAAGGACGCCCGCGTCATCAAGGCGCCCTATGGGCAGCTTCCCGACCTCTCCACCGTGGACAGCAGGACCCGCGACGTGGTGTTCACCTGGAACGGCACCACCTCCGGCGTGCGCGTTCCCGATGCGGACTGGATCGCGGCCGACCGCGAGGGCGTCACCATCTGCGACGCCACCTCGGCCGCCTTCGCGCAGGAACTGGACTGGAGCAAGCTCGATGTCGTCACCTTCTCCTGGCAGAAGGTGCTGGGCGGCGAGGCGGCCCACGGCATGCTGATCCTCAGCCCCCGCGCGGTGGAGCGGCTGGAAAGCCACGTGCCGGCCTGGCCGCTGCCGAAAATCTTCCGCATGACCAAGGGCGGCAAGCTGATTGAGGGCATCTTCGTCGGCGAGACCATCAACACGCCGTCCATGCTGTGCGTCGAGGACTACATAGATGCGCTGACCTGGGCCAAGTCCATCGGCGGCGGCAAGGAGCTCATCGCCCGCGCCGACGCCAACGCCCGGGCCATCGCCGACTGGGTGGCCGCGACCGACTGGGTCGACTTCCTGGCCGAGGCGCCGGCCACGCGCTCCAACACCTCCGTGTGCCTGCGGATCGTCGATCCGGCGGTGACGGCGCTGGCCGACGACGCCCAGGCGGCCTTCGCCAAGCAGATCGCCTCGCTGCTGGAGAAGGAGGGCGTGGCGCTGGACATCGGCGGCTATCGCGACGCCCCTCCGGGCCTGCGGATCTGGTGCGGCTCCACGGTGGAGGCCTCCGACGTCGCGGCGCTGACGCCATGGCTCGACTGGGCCTTCGCCCGCGCCAGGGCGGACCTCGCCAGGGCGGCCTGACGGCCGCCGGCGCCCGGCCTTCCTCATCCTGAGGAGCGGCCGCAAGGCCGCGTCTCGAAGGACCCGCGCGGGTTGATGCAGCGGAAAGCCTGGATCGATCCCGTGCGTGGTTCGAGACGGCCGCCGCAGGCGGCCTCCTCACCATGAGGGCCGGCAAGGGCCGTCATCAACACCGGATCAACCAAAACCAAGTCCACGGAGCAGCCACCATGGCCCCGAAAGTCCTCATCTCCGACAAGATTTCCCCGGCCGCCGTGCAGATCTTCAAGGATCGCGGCGTCGACGTCACCTACGAGCCCGACCTCGGCAAGGACAAGGACAGGCTGGCGCAGGTGATCGGCCAGTATGACGGCCTGGCCATCCGCTCGGCCACCAAGGCGACCGAGAAGATCATCGCGGCGGCGACCAATCTCAAGGTGATCGGCCGCGCCGGCATCGGCGTCGACAATGTCGACATCCCGGCCGCCACCGCCAAGGGCATCATCGTGATGAACACGCCCTTCGGCAATTCCATCACCACGGCCGAGCACGCCATCGCGCTGATGTTCGCGCTGGCCCGCGAGCTGCCCGCGGCGGACGCCTCCACCCAGGCCGGCAAGTGGGAGAAGAACCGCTTCATGGGCGTGGAGATCACCGCCAAGACGCTGGGCGTGATCGGCTGCGGCAACATCGGCTCCATCGTCGCCGAGCGCGGCATCGGGCTGCGCATGAAGGTCATCGCCTACGATCCCTACCTGTCGCCGGAGCGGGCGCTGGAACTGGGCGTCGAGAAGGTCGAGCTGGACGACCTGCTCGCCCGCGCCGACTTCATCACCCTGCACGTGCCCCTGACCGACAAGACCCGCAACATCCTGTCGGCTGAGAACCTGGCGAAGACCCGCAAGGGCGTGCGCATCGTCAACTGCGCCCGCGGCGGGCTGATCGACGAGGCGGCCCTCAAGGACGCCATCGACAGCGGCCATGTCGCCGGAGCGGCGCTGGACGTGTTCGCCACCGAGCCCGCCACCGAGCACCCGCTGTTCGGCAATCCAAAGGTGGTCTGCACGCCGCATCTGGGCGCCTCCACCTCCGAGGCGCAGGAGAACGTGGCATTGCAGGTGGCCGAGCAGATGTCGGACTACCTGATCCAGGGCGCCATCCAGAACGCCATCAACTTCCCCTCCATCTCCGCGGAGGAGGCCCCGCGCCTCAAGCCGTTCGTGGAGCTGGCCGAGAAGCTCGGCTCGTTCCTGGGCCAGCTCACCGAGGCGCCGGTGAAGGGCATCCGCATCGAATACGAGGGCGCGGTGGCCGACATGAACACGCGCGCGCTCACCGCGGCCGCCGTCACCGGCGTGCTGAAGCCATTCCTGCAGGGCATCAACATGGTCTCCGCGCCGGCCATCGCGCGCGAGCGCGGCGTGCAGATCGAGGAGGTCAAGCGCGAGAATCGGACGCAGGAGTATGAGAGCTTCATCCGCATCACCGTTGACGCGGAGGACATGGCGCGCCACGCCGGCGGCACCGTGTTCCAGGACGGCAAGCCGCGCATCGTGGAGATCCGCGACATTTCCGTCGACGCGGAGTTCGCCCCGCACATGATCTACATCCGCAATGACGACAAGCCGGGCTTCATCGGCCGGTTCGGTTCGCTGTTGGGCGACGCGGGCGTCAACATCGCCACCTTCTCGCTGGGCCGCGACGCGCCCGGCGGCGACGCCATCTGCTTCGTGGCGGTGGACCAGCCGGTCACGGCCGACCTGCTGGCCGCCATCGAGGACATCCCGCAGGTCAAGCGCGCCCGCGCCGTCACCTTCTGAGCGGACACCTCCGGTGTCATCCGGTGGCGGCGGCCGCCACCGGATGACCGCTGGAATTCTCGGGCGAATGCCGGGCAGGCGGGCGGGATGGCCGGCGGGCCCTATTCGGGAAGCCGCCGGTCATAGTCCTTCCTGAGGCTGGTCCAGTTGTCCCAGTGGGGCATCGGCTGCCGTCCCTCCAGCCGTGCGGCCAGCACGTCGAGATGGCTGTGCCAGCCGGCGGACACGCCGACCATGGTGCGGCGGTCCGGCAGGCGGCGATGGATCACCCGCAGCAGAACCCCGCTCCCGCGCGGCTCGAGCTCGAAGGTCACCTCGCCGCGCTCGTTCCAGGTGAACGACAGCCGGCTCATCGGCTCGAACGCCGTGATGCGGCTCGCCATCCTGTGC
>JAEWEX010000460.1 GCA_023389135.1 Pseudomonadota bacterium
GCTTCGGCGGCAGCTCGGCGTCCTATGACAGCGACCGCTGGGTGCTGGCGGCCAACCTCACCGGCTACTACGATTTCGGCGCCTGGCGCGTCTCGCCGCAGGCCGGCGTGATCTGGTCGCGCGAGGACCAGGACGGCTACACCCTGGAGCCGATAGGCATCCCGGTTTCCGACGACGAGAAGTCCCATCTCGTGCTGAAGGCGGGCAGCCAGCTCGAATACACCTATTTCGGCGCCGACGGCCGCAGCTTCTCGCCTTTTGCCAGCGCCTTCGTGGAGTGGAACGACTTCGACTACTCGCCGGACGGCCCGGCGCTGCTGCGCGACGATCTCGACGGCTTCGACCTGCGTCTCGGCCTCGGCTTCAACGCCCGCATCGCCGAGAACGTGCTGCTGACCGTGAAGTCCGACTTCACCGGGTTCCTGCGCGACGACTATTTCGTCGCCACCGGCGGCGGCCAGCTCTCGGTCCAGTTCTGATCCCGGCGTCGGCGGCATGACACAGTTCACCGCCGCCGACGTCGACCTTCCCGCATTCCTCGACACGCTGAAGGCCTGGGTCTCCATCGAGAGCCCGTCCAGCGACGTCGCCCGCGTCAACGCCATGATCGCCCGGGCTGCGGCCGACGCCGAGGCCTTCGGCCTGTCCGCGGAGCGCATCCCGGGCCGGGACGGCGGCGGCGAGGTGCTGGTGGTGCGCTCGCACGGCCCCGGCCAGGGCGAGGGGACGCTGGTCCTCGCCCATCTCGACACCGTCCACCCCGCGGGGACCCTCGGTGGCGCGCTGCCCATCCGCGCCGACGGCGACCGGCTCTACGGCCCCGGCGTCTACGACATGAAGGCCGGCGCCCTGATGGCGCTGTGGGCCCTGAGGCTTCTCAAGGAGCGCGGCGGGCTGAATGCGCGCCCCGTCGCCATCGTGTTCGTGCCCGACGAGGAGATCGGCACGGTCACCTCGCGCCACGTCATCGAGGCGGAGGCCGGGCGCGCGCTGGCCTCGCTGGTGGTCGAGCCCGCCCGCGACGGCGGCAGGGTGGTCACCGCCCGCAAGGGCGTCGGCATGTTCGACATCTTCGTGAAGGGCCGCCCCTCCCATGCCGGCGCACGGCCGAAGGATGGCCGCAGCGCCATCCGCGAGGCGGCGCGCCTCGTCCTCAAGCTGGAGGCGCTGACCGACCATGACGCCGGCGTCACGGTCACGGTCGGCACCATCCGCGGCGGCACGGCCCGCAACGTCGTGCCGGCGGAGTGCCACCTCCACGTGGACATGCGCGTGCCGACGCCGGACCTGGCTGGCCCGACCGTCGACGCCATCCGCGGCATGACGGCGGAGGACCCGGACGTGACCGTGACGGTTACGGGCGGTCTCAACCGGCCGCCCTATGCCGAGACGCCGGCCGGGCGCGCCTTGTTCGAGCATGCGCGCGCGCTGGCGGCGCCGCTGGGCCTCGACCTTGAGGGCGTCGCCACCGGCGGCGGCTCCGACGGCAACTTCACCTCGGCAATGGGCGTGCCGACGCTGGACGGGCTCGGCGCCGACGGCAACGGGGCCCACACGCTGGACGAGCACATCTTCGTGTCGTCGCTGGCGCCGCGGCTGGCCCTGCTCGCCAGCCTCTATGCGGCCATGGACCGTTTCCCGCGCGTCTGACCGGGCGCGCCATTGCGGCAGCGCCGCCCCACTTGCGGCCGAAAAGCCCTGAAATCGCCACCTTCCGCTTCCCGTTCAACGAAACCTTCAGCGTGTTTCGTGCGTTCTTGTGTCCGAAACGCCAGTGCCGGCGGCCATTCGTCAGGCATCTGCGGCGTATTGAACAAGGAGAGCAGAGATGAACTGGGATCGTATCGAGGGCAACTGGAAGCAGGCCAAGGGCAAGGTCCAGCAGCAGTGGGGCAAGCTCACCAATGACGACCTGGACGTCGTCGCCGGCAAGCGCACGGAACTGTCGGGCAAGCTCCAGGAGCGCTACGGGATCGCCAAGGACGAGGCCGAGCGCCAGATCGACGACTGGGCGACCCGCAACGACTTCTGATCACCGGACGCAGATCCCCGGTATTCGGGGCAACCGGCGCCGCGGCATCGCGACGGAGACCCTCCGCGATGGCTGCGGCGTACGGCCGTCGCGCCTTGCCGTTCCCGGCGCGGCTCACTCCGCCGCGTCGCGGCCGTGGCCGAGGCGGCGTGACAGTGTGGCGATCAGGTCGCCGGCGGCGTCGGCGATCACGGTGCCGGGCGGGAAGATCGCCTCGGCGCCCGCGGCCCTGAGAGCCTCGTAGTCCTGGGGCGGCACCACGCCGCCCACCACGATCATGATGTCGCCGCGTCCGGCCGCGTCTAGGGCTGCCTTAAGCGCCGGCACCAGCGTCAGGTGGCCAGCGGCCAGCGACGAGATGCCGACGATGTGCACGTCATTCTCCACCGCCTGCCGCGCGGCCTCCTCGGGCGTCGCGAACAGCGGCCCGATGTCCACGTCGAAGCCCAGGTCGGCGAAGGCGGAGGCGATCACCTTCTGTCCGCGGTCGTGGCCGTCCTGGCCGACCTTGGCCACCAGGATGCGCGGCCTGCGGCCCTCGTCCGCCTCGAAGCGCGCGGCCTGCGCCAGGATCGCCTCGACCTTGTCGCTCATGGAGGCGGCCTCCCGCTTGTAGACGCCCGAGATGGACCGGATCTCCGCCCGGTGGCGGCCGAAGGCCGCATCGACGGCGTCGGAGATCTCGCCCACCGTCGCCTTGGCCCTGGCCGCGTCCACCGCCAGCGCCAGCAGGTTGCCCGATCCGGCGGATGCGGCGGCCGTCAGCGCCGCCAGGCTGGCGGCCACGGCGCCCGGGTCGCGCTCGGCCTTCAGCCGCGCCAGCTTCTCCAGCTGCCGGGCGCGCACGCCGGCATTGTCGACCTTGAGCACGTCGATGGTGGCCTCGTCGCGGGCGCGGTACCGGTTCACGCCCACCACGGTCTGCGCGCCCGAGTCGATGCGCGCCTGGGTCTTGGCGGCGGCCTCCTCGATGCGCAGCTTGGGGATGCCGGCCTCGATGGCCTTCGCCATGCCGCCCAGCGTCTCCACCTCCTCGATATGGGTCCAGGCCCGCGCGGCGAGGTCGGCCGTCAGCCGCTCCACGAAGTGCGAGCCGCCCCACGGGTCGATGAAGCGGTTGGCGCCGCTCTCCTGCTGCAGCACGAGCTGGGTGTTGCGCGCGATCCGGGCGGAGAAGTCCGTGGGCAGCGCCAGCGCCTCGTCCAGCGCGTTGGTGTGCAGCGACTGGGTGTGGCCCTGCGTCGCCGCGATGGCCTCCAGGCAGGTGCGGGCGACATTGTTGAACACGTCCTGCGCGGTCAGGCTCCAGCCGGACGTTTGGCAGTGGGTCCTCAGCGCCAGCGACTTCGGATCGCGCGCGCCTTCCGCCTTCATGAGCTTCGCCCACAGCAGCCGGGCGGCGCGCATCTTGGCGATCTCCATGAACACGTTCATGCCGATGGCCCAGAAGAACGACAGCCGCGGCGCGAAGCGGTCGATGTCGAGCCCCGCCGCCTTGCCGGCGCGCACATAGTCGACGCCGTCGGCCAGCGTGTAGGCGAGTTCCAGGTCCGCGGTCGCCCCGGCCTCCTGCATGTGGTAGCCGGAGATCGATATGGAGTTGAACTTCGGCATCTTTTCCGAGGTGAAGGCGAAGATGTCGGAGATGATCCGCATCGAGGGCGCCGGCGGATAGATGTAGGTGTTGCGGACCATGAACTCCTTGAGAATGTCGTTCTGGATGGTCCCGGAAAGCTTCTCCGGCGCGACGCCCTGCTCCTCGCCCGCCACGATGTAGAGCGCGAGCACCGGCAGCACCGCGCCGTTCATGGTCATGGACACGCTCATCCGGTCGAGCGGGATGCCGTCGAACAGCGTGCGCATGTCGTAGATGCTGTCGATGGCGACGCCCGCCATGCCGACGTCGCCCGCCACCCGCGGATGGTCGCTGTCGTAGCCGCGATGGGTGGCGAGGTCGAAGGCGATGGACAGCCCCTTCTGCCCCGCTTCGAGGTTGCGCCGGTAGAAGGCGTTGCTGTCCTCGGCCGTGGAGAAGCCGGCATATTGCCGGATGGTCCAGGGCTGGGTGGCGTACATGGCCGGATAGGGGCCGCGCAGATAGGGCGGGATGCCGGGGCGCGTGTCCAGGAAGTCGAGGCCCGCAATGTCGGCCTCAGAGTGCAGCGCCTTGACGGCGATGTCCTCCGGCGTGCGCCAGTCGGGCGCTCCCGCGGCGACGGGCGTCGTGTCCGGCCGCCGCCACGGCACGGCCGTGAAGTCGGGAAGCCGGGTCATTTCGCGTCCTCCACCCCGAGAATGCCATGGGCGGCCTTCAGGGCCGCCAGCGCGTCGTCGCCCGCGAACACGAAGCGCGACACGCCCGCCTGGCGCAGCGCCGCCTCCTGATCGCCGGGGCGGCCCGCAAGCCATACGGTGGCGCCGGCCGTGACCAGCGCGCGGGCCGCGTCCTGGCCGGCCTGCGCA
>JAEWEX010000033.1 GCA_023389135.1 Pseudomonadota bacterium
CGCCGCCCGGCGGCACGCGGTCGAGGCCGCGCACATCGAGCCGGATGCCGGCGACCGCCTGAAGAAGCCACAGGCTCACCCGCGCCCACAGCTTGGCCGCACCGAGCGCATGGCGGCGCGGCAGCGCGAGGACCGGAAGGCACACCAGCGCCATCACGGCGAAGGTGACGTAGAACAGGACGTTGAATGCGAGCGAACGCAGGAACAGCATGGCGGCGGGGATCCGGGTCCGGCTTCAGCTCGCGGGATGGCCGCGGGCGAGATCGACCGTATCGGAGGACACCTGCGGCGCAAGCCTGAGCCGCGCGAGCGCGGCCACGTACTTCACGTATTCGGTGACGACCAGCGTCAGCGTCGCGCCGTCGCGCCACCAGCTGCCGTCGCGGAAGCGGCCGGTGACCACCGGATATGGCACGATGGCGACGTCCGGCAGCGAGCGCTCGAGCTCCATGCGGGCGCGGCGCATGTGCCAGCCCGAGGTGACAAGGATGACCGACCGGTAGCCGTTGTCGCGAACCCAGGCGCGCGTGGTCACGGCATTGCCGGCAGTGTTGAGCGCCAGCGGGTCGAGGTCGACGCAGCAGTCCAGCAGATGTTCCGCACCCGGCATCACGCGTGCGAGTTCGGTCTCGTTGGTCGCGGGGTTGACCCCACTGATCAGCATGCGCCGCGCATGGCCGCTGCCAAGCAGCGCCATGGCGTCGTTGAGCCGCTCGGCGCCGCCTGTCAGCGCCACGATGGCATCGGCGCGCACGCCGTTGTCGGCGACCCGAGGCAGCGTGGCGGCGAAGGTGACAAATCCCCCGACCGCAGCGATGCCGATGAGCGCAAACAGCCCGACCACGACGTCTGCCGCGCGCCACAGCGTCCTGCGGCGTCGGTGGCGGGCTCGAATCGGGCGTCTTGGCTTCGTCATGTGCGCGCGCACCATAGTCCACTTTGCGGCGCGGCGGTGGCAAGTTTCGTGGAGGGAGGCACGTTCGCTAGTCGCCGCCGCGCCGGAGCTGGCCGATCACGGTCGCGCGCGTGGTCAGCATGGTGATCAGCGCGGTGGCGAGCGCAATGCCCACGACGCCGAGATAGCCGGTCCAGCCGACGCCGAAACGGCCGACCAGCGCCGTCATCTGCTCCCCGGTGACGCTGCCGGCGCCGCGGCCGCCGAGGAAGCTCGCCAGCGCGAACAGCGCGATGGCGGTCCCCCCGCCGATGGCCCCGCCCCGCGCCGCCAGCGCCAGGAAACGCCGCTCGAACGCGCGGGCGACATAACCGTCGCGCGCGCCGACGACGTTGAGCACATGGATGATGTCGCGGTTGCCGGCCATGGCGCCGCGGGTCGCGAATACGACCGAAAGCACGGTGGCCGCCGTCATCAGCACAAGGATGCCGAGACCGCCATAGACAAGGAGATCCGCCATTCCCTGCAGCCGGTCGATCCACGCTCGGTGGTCGTCGAGGCTCGCCTCAGGAACCTGCGCCGCCAGTTCCTGCCTCAGCGCCGCAAGGTCCGGCGTCGCGCCATCGGCAAGTGTCAGGATCACGAGGCGCGGCGTCGGCAGTTCTTCGAGAGCGGCGTCGGGCCCCAGCCACGGCTCCAGCAGCCGCGCGGTCTCGGTGTCCGACAGGGGCCGGGCCGCGGCGACGCCGGGCACCGCCGAGGCGATCTCCACGACCCGGGCGATGCGCTGCGCCAGGTCGGCGCCGTCGACCTCTGCGACCTGGATTGTGATCTCGCGGGCGACATCACGCTCCCAGGCCCGGGCGGCGCTGGCGACGAGATCGACGGCGCCCACCGTCAGCCCGGCGAGAAAGGTCATGATCGCGATCACCATCACCAGCGCGCGGCCGGCGATGGTGTCCGTGGGGACGATCGGCGTCGCCCTGCCGCCGGGCGACGCCACCGTGGGGCGTCGCCGCTGGCCGCCCCGCGCGGGTCCGACCGCCGGTGAGCGCGCCTCAGTCGTAGACATAGAGGCGGCCTTCCGAGAGCACGAGCCGGCGGGCGTCCACGAGGTCCATCAGGCCGATGTCGTGGGTGGCGATCACGACCGAGGTGCCGGAGCGGTGCAACTCGACGAACAGCCTCAGCAGCCGCCGGGCCAGTTGCGGATCGACATTGCCCGTCGGCTCGTCGGCCAGCAGCAGTTCGGGCCGGCTGATGAGCGCGCGCGCGATGGCCGCGCGCTGCTTCTCACCGCCGGACAACACCGGCGGATAGGCATTGACCCGCTCGCCCAGCCCGACCCAGCGCAGAAGCTCCACCACCTCGGCGCGGTAGGTCGCCTCCTCGCGGCCCATCACCCGCAGCGGCAGCGCCACATTCTCGTAGGTGGTCATGTGGTCGAGCAGCCGGAAGTCCTGGAACACGATGCCGATGCGCCGCCGAATGTCCGGCCGCGCGGCGCGCGGCAGGCTGGCCGTGTCGCGCCCGAACAGGGTGATCAGGCCCCGCGTCGGCCGGATCGCCATGTGGAACATGCGCAGCAGCGACGTCTTTCCGGCGCCCGAGGGGCCGGTCAGGAACTGGAACGAATTCGGCGGGATCTGGAAGGTCAGGTCGCGCAGGATCTCGGGACCCAGACCGTATCGCAGGCCGACGTTCTCGAAGCGGACCACCCTCTTCCTCGCTGTCGCGGACGCCTTCGCATGCCGGCCGTTAACCGGCCGTTAACGCCAGTCGATCATCGCAGGGTTACAGGAACGTTAACGCTCTGCCGTCAGGCTCGGCCGAGATCGCCGCTTCGTACTCCCGAACGATTCGAATGCCCAACATGCTGCTGACCTGTCCCAATTGCCAGTCATCCTACCGCATCGATGCCGCAAGCGTCGGCGGCGCAGGCCGTACCGTGCGCTGCACCCGCTGCCAGACGGCCTGGTTCGCCGAGCCGGTCCGCCAGATGGTGGAGGTCGACGACGGCGAGGTGATGTGGATGGCCGATGCCAGCGGCGACGGCGACGAGGCTCCCCCGCACGATGACGGCGCCGAGCGCTTCTCCGTGCCCGCGGAGGGACCCGCACGACGCGGCCCCATGGACATCGAGAGCGCCGCGCGGCGCCGGCCGGACACGCCGGCAGTCGTATCCGAACGCGCACGGCCGGCGTCACGCCGGCGAAAGCGCCCGTTTTCCGCGATCCGCGCGGTCGCCTATGTCGGCGCCATGACGGTCGCGGCGCTCGGCATCGCCCGCGCCGACGTGGTTCGCATGTTTCCGGAAACGGCGGCGCTCTACGGCGCCGTCGGCCTCGACGTCAATGTGCGCGGGCTTCAACTCGCGGAGGTCGCGGCCAGCGAGCGCATCGATGGCGGCGTGCCGGTGCTTCTGGTGGCCGGAGCCATCGAGAACGTTACGCGCCGGCCCGTCGACGTGCCCCGCATCAGGCTTTCGGTGCGCAATGCCGAGGGCCGTGAACTGTATGTCTGGACAGCGGTGCCCCAGCGGCAGCGCCTCGTGGCGGGCGAAAGCATGACCTTCCAGACCCAGCTCGCGGCGCCGCCCGCCGAGGCCCGCGACGTGGTGGTGCGCTTCCTTGCCGCCCGAGACGCCGTCGCGGGCCTGCGCTAGGGTCGCAAGATGAAACCCCGCATCCGCACCCTCATCACCGCCGACGCCATCGCAACCCGCAACACCGAGCTGGCAACCGCGATCTCCGCCGCGGTCCCGCCCGACGTCCTGGTGATCTCCATCCTGAAGGGCAGCTTCGTGTTCGCGGCGGACCTGATCCGTGCGCTGCATCATGCCGGCATGATGCCCCAGGTGGAGTTCATGCAGCTCTCGAGCTACCGCACCGGGACCGTATCGAGCGGGCAGGTCGAGGTGCTGCGCGACATCGACAACGACGTCCGCGACCGGGACGTGCTGCTCATCGACGACATCCTGGAATCCGGCCGCACCCTCGCCTACGCCAAGGATCTCCTCGCCGCGCGCGGAGCGCGGCGGGTCTGGGTCGCGGTGCTCGTCGACAAGCAGGTCCGGCGCGCAGTCGCGATCAAGCCGGACTTCGTCGGGTTCGAATGCCCCGACATTTTCGTGGTGGGCTACGGAATGGACGTGGCCCACGCCTTTCGCGAGCTGCCGTTCGTCGGTGTTGTGGAGCGCGACGACGACAGCCCAGCCTGAAGGAGGACACCATGCCCC
>JAEWEX010000108.1 GCA_023389135.1 Pseudomonadota bacterium
TCGCCGTGGTCGGCGCGAGCCCACGGCCCTCCAGCCTCGGGCGCACCATCCACGCCAACATCCTTGCCGGCGGCTTTCCGGGCCCGGTGCACGTGGTCAATCCCCGGTATTCCGGGATCAACGGTGTGGCCACCGTGGCAAGCCTCGCGGCGCTGCCCGGGCCGCCCGACCTGGTGGTCATCACGGCGCCGCCGGCAGCCGTTCCCGGCATTGTCGAGGAGGCGGGCAAGCTCGGCGTCGGCGCGGCCATCGTGGTGACCGCGGGCCTCGGTCGCGGGCCCGGGTCCCATTCGGCCGCCATGTCCATCAGCGCACGGCGACACGGCGTCAGGCTGGTCGGGCCCAACTGCCTCGGCGTGCTCGCGCCGAAGGCCCGGCTGAACGCCAGCTTCGCGCCGGCGGCGGCCGAGCCCGGCGACCTGGCGCTGCTGTCGCAGTCCGGCGCCATCGTCACCGCCGTGGTGGACTGGGCCTCCGACCGCGGCGTCGGCTTTTCCGGCGTGGTCTCCATGGGGGAGATGGCGGATGTCGACGTGGGCGACCTGCTGGACCATTTCGCCACCGACCCGGGGACGCGGGCGATCCTGCTCTACCTCGAGGCCATCGGCGACGCGCAGGAGTTCATGTCGGCCGCGCGCGCCGCGGCCCGCGCCAAGCCGGTGGTCGTGGTCAAGGCCGGCCGTCACGCCGAGGGCGCGCGGGCGGCGGCATCCCACACCGGCGCGCTCGCCGGCGCCGACGCGGTCTACGACGCCGCATTCCGCCGCGCCGGGCTGCTGCGCGTCATCGATCTCGACGAACTGTTCTCCGCCGCCCAGACGCTGTCGCACCTGCGTCCCGTGAAAGGCGACCGGCTTGCCATCGTCACCAATGGCGGCGGGGCCGGCGTCATCGCCGTCGACCGCCTGGTCGACCTGGGCGGCCGGCTGGCGGAGCTTTCGCCCGGCACCATAGCCGCGCTGGACGGCGTCCTGCCGCACACATGGTCGCGCACCAACCCGGTCGACATCATCGGCGACGCCGGGCCCGAGCGATATGCGGCGGCGCTGGCGCCCGTGCTTGCCGATCCCGGCGCCGACGCGGTCCTGGTGATCCACTGCCCGACGGCGCTCGCAGCGGCGGAGCCGTGTGCCGAGGCGGTGGTGGAGGCCTGGCGCGCAACGCCGCGGTCGCCCTCCAAGCCGCTGCTGGCCGCGTTCCTCGGCTCGGACCGCAAGATTCCGCGAGCGACCTTCGAGCGCGTCGGCCTGCCGAGCTACCGGACGCCCACCTCGGCCGTGCGCGGTTTCATGCACCTGGTGCGCCACGTGCGGGCGCAGGAAGAGCTGATGGCGACGCCGCCCTCGATGCCCGAGGCTTTCGCGCCCGACGTGGAGCGCGCGCGGGCGGCCATCTCCCGCACGCTGGAGGCCGGGCGGCGCTGGCTCGACCCCGTAGGGGTCTCGGAAGTGCTCGCGGCCTACCGCATTCCTGCGCCGGAGGTCCGGCTTGCGCGGACGCCGGCGGAGGCGTCCTCAATCGCCACGGAGATGCTGAAGCGCCATGGCGCCGTCGCCCTGAAGATCCGATCCGCCGACATCATCCACAAGTCCGACGTCGGCGGCGTGGTCCTCGGTCTCACCACGCCCGGCGAGGTCGCCGCGGCCATGAAGGAGATGCTGGAGCGCGTCTCCCGCGAGCTGCCGCAGGCCGCAATCGACGGTGTCCTGGTGCAGCCCATGATCGAGCGGCCCGGCGCACGCGAACTGATCGCGGGACTGGCGGAAGACCCGGTGTTCGGACCCGTCGTCCTGTTCGGCGCGGGCGGGGTTGCGGTGGAGGTGACCGCCGACACGGCGCTGGCGCTGCCGCCGCTGCACATGGGCCTCGCCCACGACCTGATCGGGCGCACGCGGGTGTCCCGCCTGCTGGACGGCTACCGGGCGGTGCCGGCCGCCGACAGGGACGCGGTGGCGCTCACGCTGGTGAAGCTCGCCCAGCTTGCCGCCGACCTGCCCGAGGTCCGGGAACTGGACGTCAACCCGCTGCTGGCCGACGCGGACGGCGTGATCGCCCTGGACGCGCGCATTGCCGTGGCGGAGCCCACCGAGGCCGAGCGCCGGGCCGTCACCAACCCGCGCTTCGCCATCCATCCCTACCCGCGCGAGGCGGAGCGAACGATCGCGCTGAGCGACGGCGCGCCGATCCTCGTGCGGCCGGTGCGGCCGGAAGACGAGCCGGAGCTCGCCGCGTTCTTCGCGGCCATAGAGCCGCACGACCTCCGGCAGCGCTTCTTCCTGCCGATCAAGCACCTGCCGCACGCCTTCGTGGCGCGGTTCACCCAGATCGACTACGCGCGGGTGATGGTGTTCCTGGCCTTCGAGACAGAGTCCAAGGCACTGCTCGGCACCGTCCAGATCCACGCCGACGCCAATGGCGACAGCGCCGAATACGCCATCCTGGTCCGATCGAACCTGAAGGGCCGGGGGCTGGGCTGGCGGCTGATGTCGATTCTGATCGATCATGCCCGCGACCGGGGCCTGCGCGAGATCACCGGCCAGGTGCTGCGGGAGAACACGACGATGCTCGCCATGTGCGCCCAGCTCGGCTTCCGGATCGCCGACGACCCGCACGATCCGGGCGTCGCCGTGGTGACGCTCGATCTGGGCCGGCCGTCGGAGCGCGGCGGGCCTCAGACCGGCTCGACGGAAACCACCTGATAGGCGTGCATCTCCTCGTCCTCGTCGTCGTAGAACGAGACGTACTCGCCGATCGCGAACCGCTCCTCGCCGAGCCGGTGGCCGGGCTCGTCGTCCTCGTCGCCGTCGATATCGTAGCGGAACGCCCACGAGCCGCCGGGCTTCCTGACCAGATGGCCGATGTCGTCGGCCTCGCCGGGGCGGAAGCGGCGGACGCGGCAGGCCTCGCGATGCTTCTTCCATATCTCCGGGTCGATGCGTCCCTGCTCGTCCAGCGGCGCGGCGAACTCGTAGCCGTGCAGATGGCTGCCGGTGGGATGGTCCTTCTCGCGGGCGAGGGCGAGGCGGATGCGGCGGAAGGAACGCGGAAGCTCGGTCATGGAATCAACTCCGGCAATCTGGGACGGCCATCCGGCGATCATAGCGCCGCCGGACCTCCGATGACATGGATCAGGGCCACTCAGGCCCCGGCCAGCGCCCGCTCCACGAAGGCCGCCGCGGCGAGCGTGCGGGCGTCCTCGCCGAGCGGGCCGACGACCTGGATGCCGAGCGGCAGCCCGGTGCCGTCGCACAGGCCGGGCACGCTGACGGCGGGCAGGTACAGATGGGTCACCAGCCGGTTGAAGGCGGGCGAACCCGTGGCCTCGATGCCGTGCGGCGCCGCGCCGGGCGCAGACGGCATCAGGAAGGCGTCGCACTGCTCGAACAGCGCCGCGGCCGCCTTCTGCGCCGGCCCCCGCGTGTCGTTGGCCGCCGCCAGCGCCTCGTCGGAGATCGCCGCCCCCTCGTCCAGCGCCGCGCGCAATGCGGGCGACAGGAGGTCGGCATGGTCGCGGCGCAGGCCTGCAAGACAGCGGGCGCCCTCCCCTTTCTGCACCAGCGGCTGGGCGTCCTCGGCAGTGCGGAATGCCTCCGGCCACGCGATATCGACCAGTGTCGCGCCCGCGCGCTCCGCCGCCTGCATCGCAAGCTCCAGCGCGGCTGTCATGTCGGCGCTCGCCTCGCCGTCGAGATGGGTCCTCACGCGGCCGAGGCGCGGCGGCTCGAGCTCCGGCGGAACCGCCAGCGGCCGGTCGGCGACCAGGCCCGCGAACCAGGCGACGTCCGCCACCGTCGGCGCAAAGAACCCCACCGTGTCGAGGCTCGGCGAGAAGGCGAGCGCGCCTCCGGTCGACACCAGCCCGTAGGTCGGCTTGAACCCGGCCACCCCGCAGAACGAGGCCGGGCGGATCACCGATCCCGCCGTCTGGGTGCCGATGGCCAGCGGCAGCATTCCCGCCGCCACCGCCGCCGCGGAACCGGAGGAGGAGCCGCCGGGGGTGTGGGCGGCGTTCCACGGATTTCGCGTCGGCCCGGGCGTCAGGAAGGCGCATTCGGCGGTGACGGTCTTGCCCGGGACGATGCCGCCGAGCTTGCGGATGCAGGCCACGACGTCGGCGTCGTGTTCCGTCCGCCGACCCGCGAACGCCGCCGACCCGCATTCGGTAGGGAAGTCGGCCGTCTCGAATATGTCCTTGATGCCCACCGGCATTCCGGCCAGCGGCCCGATGCCGATGCGGCCCTCGCGCAGGACGGCGAGGTCGAGGGATGCGAAGGCGCGCAGCTCCGGCTCGCGCCGCTCGATCCGCGCCGCGAAGCCGTCGAGCACGTCGCGCGCCCGGGGACCGCCGTCCGCAACGTGCTGCAGGTAGTCGAGGACGGGCTTGGGACGGGAGCGGCTGCGGGCGATCACGTGAGGGCCTCCGGCGTGTCAGGGTCGACATTCAACACCGGCCGAATGGAATTGTCGCGGTCGGAACGGTTAAGCACGAGCGCCAACCGCGGTGGACAAGTTCCATATGCGACCAAATGCGCATTGCCTTGGTCAGCATGGCTGACGCAACTAGCGCCCGCGTGGCGGACGCCCCCCGGCCCCGGCGCGCATGGTGGCGGCGTGTCCGGCTCCAATGAGCCCCCAGCGGATCGGACGCGCCGCCGCCGCTTCGCCCGCCTCCCGATTGCCAACCGCCTCGGCCAGCGCATAGACAGGGCGCGGTTTTCAACCTGCGGCAAACCGGGGATTTTCTTCCATGCGTCTCGCGATGATCGGCACGGGCTATGTGGGGCTGGTGTCCGGCGCCTGCTTCGCAGATTTCGGCCACACCGTCGTCTGCGTCGACACCAATGCGGAGAAGGTGGCGGCCCTGCGCGAGGGGCGCATCCCGATCTTCGAGCCGGGTCTCGATGAGATCGTGGCGCGCAACGTGGCGGAGGAGCGGCTGTCCTTCACCACCGAGATCGGCCGGGCGGTGGCCGGCGCCGACGCCGTGTTCATCGCGGTCGGCACCCCGTCCCGGCGCGGCGACGGCAAGGCGGACCTGTCCTTCGTCCATGCCGCCGCCCGCGACATCGCCGGCGCGCTGGACGGTTTTTCCGTCGTGGTGACCAAGTCCACGGTGCCGGTCGGCACCGGCGACGAGGTCGAGGCCATCATCCGCCGGCATCGCCCGGACGCCGATGTCGCGGTCGCCTCCAATCCCGAGTTCCTGCGCGAGGGCGCCGCCATCTCGGACTTCAAGCGGCCCGACCGCATCGTGGTCGGGATCGAGGACGAGCGCGCCCGCGCGGTCATGACCGAGGTCTACCGGCCGCTCTATCTCAACGCCGCGCCGCTGCTGTTCACCCGCCGGCGCACGGCGGAACTGATCAAGTACGCCGCCAACGCCTTCCTCGCCACCAAGATCACCTTCATCAACGAGATGGCGGACCTCTGCGAGGCCGTCGGCGCGGACGTGCAGGAGGTCGCGCGCGGCATCGGGCTCGACAACCGGATCGGGTCCAAGTTCCTGCATGCCGGCCCGGGCTTCGGCGGCTCGTGCTTCCCCAAGGACACCCGCGCGCTGGTGGAAACCGGGCGCGAGGCGGGCGTGTCGGTGCGTATCGTGGAGACCGTCGTCGAGGTCAACGAGGCCCGCAAGCGCGCCATGGCGGACCGCATCGTCGCCGCCTGCGGCGGCTCGGTCGCGGGCAAGACCGTCGCCATCCTGGGCCTGACGTTCAAGCCCAACACCGACGACATGCGGGAGGCGCCGTCGCTGGCCATCGTGGCGGCGCTGCAGGCGGCGGGCGCCACCGTCCGCGCATTCGACCCCGAGGGCATGGAGCAGGCGCGCCGGATGATGCCCGACGTGGACTATGCCGACAGCGCCTATTCCTGCATGGAGGGCGCGGACGCGCTGGCCATCGTCACCGAATGGGACGCGTTCCGCGCGCTCGATCTCGCACGCATCGCCAGGCTGCTGAAGGCCCCGGTGCTGGTGGACATGCGCAATGTCTACCGGGCCGAGGAGATGGCCCGCCACGGCATCCGCTATGTGAGCGTCGGGCGGCCGGCGGAGGGGTGACGGACGCGAGGACGGACCCGTCCGCCGCCCGCAAATCCCCGTGACCTCGACCCTGCGGCGCGATACGGTCGCCGCCTCCGGTCCCGAGAGCAACCGCATGGCCCGCAAGCGCCCCGCACGCCCCGTCGAGAAGCCCGCACCCCACATCGAGGTGGTGATCGACGGCGTGGAGGTGGACATCGACGCGCCGGAGCTTCCGCGGGCGATCCAGGACGCGGCCTTCACCAGCGGCGGCTATCCCTATCCGAAGCCGATGAAGCGCAAGGCCTACGAGGCCAAGCTGACCGCGCTCCAGATCGAGTTGCTGAAGCTCCAGAGCCACATCCGCGAGGCCGGCGAGCGGCTGGTGATCGTGTTCGAGGGGCGCGACAGCGCCGGCAAGGGCGGCACCATCAAGCGCTTCACCCAGCACCTCAACCCGCGGGCCGCCCCGGTGGCGGCTCTGCCCAAGCCCTCAGACGTCGAGCGCGGCCAGTGGTACTTCCAGCGCTATGTGGACCACCTGCCGACCCGCGGAGAGATCGTGTTCTTCGACCGCTCCTGGTACAACCGCGCCGTGGTCGAGCCGGTTATGGGCTTCTGCACCCAGCGCGAGACCGTCCAGTTCCTGCACGAGGCCCCGGTGTTCGAGCGGATGCAGGTGGCGGCCGGCACCAGGCTCGTCAAGTTCTGGCTGACCATAGGCCGCGAGATGCAGGTGAAGCGCCTGCATGCGCGCCGGCACGACCCGCTGAAGCAATGGAAGCTGTCGCCCATCGACTATGAGGGCCTGCCGAAGTGGGACCTCTACACCGCCGCGGCGCGCTCCATGCTGGCCGCGACCCATACCCCCGAGACGCCGTGGACCGTGGTCCGCGCCAACGACAAGCGCCGGCTGCGGCTCGCCTGCCTCAGGCATGTCCTCGCCGGCTGCGACTATGCCGGCAAGGATCCGGCCGTGGTGGGCGAGCCCGACGCCGAGATCGTGCTCGACGCGGCGGCCTATCTCGCCGCCGGGCACCAGCCATGACGCATGTTCAGCCCCGACGCTTCCGGAGACCGCCCGCGATGATGTTCCGCGCCGCAGCCCTCGCCCTCGCCGCCGCGACGGCGCTGCCCGCCGCCGCCCAGGACCGTCCGCCGTTCCCGCCGCAGACGCCGTTCCGGGCGGAGGCGGCGATGCCGCAGGACGTGACCGGCGAGGTGATCTATTCCGGCGAGCGCGCCCGCGTCGCCATGAAGACGCCGGCCGGCCCGGTGACGTCCTATGTGGACTGGCCCGGGCGCAAGGTCGTCATGGCCCTCGACATGCAGGGCATGCGCATGGGCATGGAGGTCGAGCTGGATTCGGTCGGCCTGCCGGACCCCGAGGACGCCGAGGCCGAGCGGCTCGGCAGTGACACGATCGCCGGCGAGGATTGCACGGTCTGGCGCATGACGGCCAAGGAGGCCGACGGGCCGGCCGAGATCTGCGTGACCGACGACGGCATCCCGCTGCGCGCCATGGTCACCCACGAGGGCAAGCAGACCCGCGCCTTCGAGGTGACCCGGCTGGAGCGCGGCCCGCAGGAGGAAGCCGGCCTCAGGCCGCCGGCCGGCCTCGCCGTCATGAAGCTCGACATGGGGTCGCTGGGGGCGCTCGGCGGCCTCGGCGGGCTGCCGATCCCCGGCATGGGGCGGTAGCCGCGGTCAGACCGCCAGGACCGTCGCGACCCGCGCTTCCACGGCATGGACGTCGGCTCGGGTGAAGTCTCCGGCCAGTTCCGCGGACAGCCGCGCCGCAAGCTTCGGCGTGAGGGCGCGGCGGACGACGCCGAGCGTGCGGGGATCGGCCAGCACGATCAGCCGGGCGAAGGCTCCCGCGCGCTCCTGCCCGTCCAGCCAAGTTACCACGCCGCACGCGAAGGCCGCCTCGACGCGCTCATGCGGGTCGCTCGGCGGGCTGATGGCGTGGCGGCCCGCGCCGACGCTGTCGAAGGTGCGTCCCGGGCGGTCGGTTCCGATCTCGCGCGTCTGCCGGCGGGAGCCGAAGAAGCTCCGCTCCGGATGCTCGCTCAGCCCCTTTCCGACCCCGATGTTGATGAAGATGCGCGCCCGGGCGCCGTCGGCGACGAGGATCCATGTGACGATTCGGCGAACCATGTCAGACCTCCCATGAAGCCGTGAGCGTCGCGCCGCCTGAGCCGCGCCGCACTGCGCCATGTCAGTCC
>JAEWEX010000182.1 GCA_023389135.1 Pseudomonadota bacterium
ATCGCTTCGGCTCGGGCAGGGTCGTCGTTGAAGATATCAACGCCCGCAAGCCAGCCGCGCAGGAAGGCCACCACGGCCGCGCGGTTCTCCTTCACATAGCCGCTGTCCGCAGCGATGATGACCGGCGTGATGTCGTACTTGGAATAGTCCAGAAGCGTCTTTCCGAGCTTGTTGACCTCGGCGACCGACGGGAACGGCTCGACACCGGCGAAGCCGTCCACGGAGCCGGAGGCAAGTGCGGAGATGTGGTTGGAGAACGGCACGTTGATGACCTGCACGTCCTCGCCGGTCATGTTGAACGCCGGCAGGATCTTCCGCTGGAAAACGGAATCCGTGGCAGAGCCGAGCTGAGAGGCGATGCGCTTGCCCTTGAGATCCTCGGCCTTCGTGATGCCGCTGTTCTCACCCACAACGATGGCAAGCGTCTGGCCGGCATACATGCCCATGCCAATGCCGATGATGTCACCCTTGGCGGCGCCGACGATGAAGGGCGTCGCGCCCAGCACGCCGATGTCGAGGCGTCCCGCGACCATGGCGTCGCGCACCGCCTTGCCGGCATCGAAACGGTTGACCGACACCTTGCCGCCGGCCTTGGTGAACAGGTCCTCGGCCTCGGCGATCATGCCGATGGTTCCCCAGGACGTGTTCTGGAAGCCGAAGTTGAGCGGCGCGGCGGCGCCCTGCGCCCACGACATGCGAGGCAGCGTGGCGGACATCAGGCCGGCGCCGGCGATGCCGCCGGCAATGCCGAGGAAGCCGCGGCGGGACGTGTCGAACTTGGTCATGTCATTCCTCCCAGGTTGCGCGGGTTTTCCCGCATTGTCCTCGGCGCGGGCCCGCGCCGGGCATGAGGCTCAGTGGCGGCCTCCGAGGCTCGCCAGCAACTGGCGCTGCTTGGCAATGAACTCGTCGCTCAGAGGGTCGCGCGGGCGCGGAAGGTCTATGGCGATCTCTTCGCGGATCGTGCCGGGATGGGCCGCCATCACGATCACCTTGTCGCCCAGGAACACTGCCTCGGCGACGTTGTGGGTGATGTAGACCACCGTCTTCTTGGTGGTCTGCCAGATCTCGGCCAGCAGCTTCTGCATGTCGTCGCGCGTCATGGCGTCGAGCGCGGCGAAGGGTTCGTCCATCAGCAGGACGCCGGGGTTGTAGGCGAGCGCGCGCGCGATCGCGACGCGCTGCTGCATGCCGCCGGAAAGCTGGTGAGGATAGGAGGTCGCGAACTTCTCCAGCCCGACGAGCCGCAGGAACTCGCGGGCCGTCTCCGCGCGCTTCGTCTTGTCGATGCCGCGCATTTCCAGGCCGAACTCGACGTTGCCCTGAGCGGTGCGCCACGGAAACAGCTGAGCGAAGTCCTGGAACACCACGCCGCGGTCGGGGCGCGTTTCCTTCATCGGCCCGCCGCCAATGCGGATCTCGCCGCTGGACGGGGTCAGGAAGCCCGCAAGCATGTTCATGATCGTGGTCTTGCCGCAGCCGGACGGCCCGACAATGCACAGGAACTCGGAAGGGGCGACCGTAAAGCTCGCATCCTTGACCGCGAGGACATGCCTGTCAGCGGTATGGTATTCGAGCGTCACATTGTTGACTTCAATGCCGTCGGCCACGTCGTTATTCCCCGCCTTGACGGTCGAGGCAGATGTGGAGCCGGGCCGGCGCATGGCGATGAACCGCCAGCAGGCACTTACATGCCACCGTGAAAGCCTCCCATGAACCGGATCATCTGCCGTGATCCTGCCGGGAGCTTATGCGTCAAAAGGTTGATAACGCAAATGATTAGAAACTATGAGGTCGATAGACAGCGTCTATGACGACAGCGTCCGCCTGCCTGCCGCGCGCGTTGTGGCATAAGTCTCCCGGATCATCGCGGCCATGCGCTGGGCTGCCGCGGAGCGGTGGCCATGGCGCCGCCAAAGGATCGCGATCGTCCGTCTCGGCTCCGGCTCTTTCAGCTCGATCTGGCGCACGCCCGGCACGTTGAGCATGGCCCCGTTGGACAGCACCGTCGCAAGGCGGGAATTGCGCAGCGTCGCCAGGATCGGCTCGATGGCGTTCATCTCCATCACGACCTGCGGCTTCAGCCGGTTCTCCGCGAAGAAGCGGTCGACGAACTGCCGCGCCGCGAATTCGGGCGTCAGCATCACAAGTGGCGTCTCGGCCAGTTCGCGCATTGGGACAGATTTCCGCCGCGCCCATGGATGTTGCGCGCCGACCACCAGCACCAGCGCCTCTTCGGCCAATGTTTCCGCGACGAAGTGCTCGGTGTCCTCCGAGATGTAGGCCACGGCAAGGTCGAGCTCGCCGCTCAGCAACTCCCGCTCCATTTCCAGACGGGGCACCAGCCGCGCCACGACATTGACGCCCGGATATCGCAGCACGAACTCCGACAGGGCATAGGGCAGCATGGAGCTGGAGAACGAGTGCGAGACCGCCATCCTGAGCGTGCCGCGCATCAGTCCCTCGAGTTCCGACAGGGCGAGGGCCCCCAGCTCCAGTTCCCGCAGCATGCGATCGGCGTAGGGCCGGAACAGCTCTCCGGCGCGGGTAAGCTGGACGTCCTTCGCGCGCCGCTCGAACAGCAGGGTGCCCATGGTCGTCTCGAGCTGCTTGATCTGGTGCGAAAGCGTCGGCTGGCTGACATTGAGCCGGTCCGCCGCGCGGGTGAAGCTGCGCGCTTCCGCCAGCATCAGGAAGTAGCGCAGATGGCGCAGTTCGATCCGGCCCGACGGGTCCGGAGTGGGGGCAGGGACATCTCTCACAACGCGCTCGCTCGCAGGCCTCAGGAGCCGGAGGCTACACCGCAGCTTGCCCGCCCGCCACGCGCGCCGACGCCGATTGTGATTCGATGACAGGTGGTTGCGACCGGCAGCGGATTCAGATCATCAGGTCCCCGCTTTCAGCCAGGACGTTGAGACCTTCCGCCGCCTCCCGTTCTTCCGCGGAATGGGCTAAGCGATTGCCATGATCAGGCTTCCGGCCCTTCGCGGTGGACTTGCCGTGCGCATTCTTGCGCTCGGGCTCGCCTATCTGCTGGTGGCCCAGACACTGGTTTCCGGGCTCGGCGCGGCCCATGCAGCGCATGCGGCCTCCGGCGCCGCCACCGGCCTGTCGGTCATCTGCTCCCCGCTGGATGATCACGTGCAGCCGGACGGCCGGACGACCCCGCCTCATCGCGGCGCCGACTGTCCGTGCGGCGCGCTTTGCGGCGCACCTGTGCATGCGGGCCTGGCGGCTACGGCGGCCGACGCCTGCCATCGTCCCCACGCCGCCACCGCGGTGCCGCCGCGCCACCTGCTGTCTGCAGTCCTCTCGCCCGTGCGGGCGCCTGCGCATCGCCCCCGAGGTCCTCCGGTCTGAACGGTCCGCACTGCCAAGGTCAGACCATTCCACATTGGGGGCATCACGCCCCGGCCGGAGACATCATCATGCGCCGTATTCCCATCGTCGAGCTTGCGCTCGGTTTCACAATCTTCGCGGCCACCGCCGCGACAGTCCTGGCCCACGGCTATACCGTGGGCGACATCGAGATCGGCCATCCCTGGTCGCGGGCGACCCCCGATGGCGCCAAGGTCGCCGGCGGGTATCTCACGATCCGCAACACAGGTGCCGCGCCTGACCGGCTTGTCAGCGGTTCGTTCGAACGCGCCGGCCGGTTCGAAATCCACGAGATGAAGGTCGAGAACGGCGTCATGACCATGCGCCCGCTGGGCGAGGGCATCGAGATCGCGCCCGGCGCCGAACTCAAGCTCGCGCCCGGCGGATACCACCTGATGTTCATGGACCTCTCGGCCCGGCTGTCGGAGGGCGAGAAGGTCAAGGGGACGCTGACTTTCGAGAAGGCCGGCAGCATCGAGGTCGAGTTCGCGGTCGAGGGCATGGGCGCGCGCGATGGCGGCCATGGCGCTTCCCATGGTGGCGGCAACCACGCCCATTGATGCAACCCGTCGCGGCCTCGACCGGGGCGGGCTGCCGGCCTATGTCGCTGTGCGGAAAGAGGCCGCGACGGAACCTATGGATAACGGCAGATACGATACCAAGACCGTGCTCGTGGCGCTGGCGGCCGTCCTCGCCGCGCGCCTGGCCCTGATCGCACTGTCGGCCACCGAACTGAACTTCGAGGAGGCTCAGTACTGGGTCTGGGCCAAGGAACTGGACTTCGGCTACTATTCCAAGCCGCCGCTCGTCGCGTGGCTGATCGCCGCGACCACTGCGGTTCTGGGCGACACCACCTTTGGCGTCCGCGTGGCTGCGCCGCTGCTTCACGCCGCCACGGGTCTGGTCATCTATTTCCTCGGGCGCGAGCTCTATGATGCTCGTGTCGGGTTCTGGTCGGCGCTGGTCTACGCCACGCTGCCGGCCGTTACCCTGTCCTCATCGCTGATCACCACCGACGTGCCGCTGCTGGCTGCCTGGTCGGTGGCGCTGCTGATGCTGGTGCGGCTCCATCGCGGTGGCGGTGCGCTCGTCGCCATCGGCCTTGGCGTGGCGATCGGGCTGGGGCTTCTCGCCAAATACGCCATGGCCTATTTCGTCATGTCGGCGGTGATCTGGGGCCTCATCTCCCGGGATTGGCGGGCGACGGTGTTCGGGCCGAAGGCGGCGCTTGCCTTTGCGGTCGCGTTCCTCGTGTTCCTGCCCAACCTGCTGTGGAATCGGGCCAACAGCTTCATCTCCGCAGTCCACACCAGCGAGGTCATGGCATGGTCGCCCGACCTGGAGGGCGTGGCGAACGCGCTGGAATTCCTGGCCTCGCAGTTCGGTGTGTTCGGTCCGATCCTGTTCGCCGGTCTCCTCGTCATCTCTTGGCGCAGCCTGCGCGGGTCCACGCCCGAGGCCGACCGCTTCCTGCTCGCCTTCGCATTGCCCGTGCTTGCGCTGATGGTCGGTCAGGCGGTGTTGTCCCGGGCCTATGCCAACTGGGGCGCGACCGCCTATCCGGGCGCCAGCATCCTCGTCACGGCCGTCTTCCTGCGCATGAACCGGCAAGGGCTTCTGCGTGCGAGCCTGGCGCTCCATGTCGCCGTGTTCGTCGCCTTCTTCGGGGGGCATCTGGTGGCGCCCGACCTCAGGATCGCAGGCCGCGAACCGTTCTGGACGCTCACCGGATGGGGCGAGGCTGCTGCGCGCATCGAGCAGCGGGCGCTGGAGACGGATGCGCGCTCGATCCTGGTCGATCACCGGGCGCTGACGGCATCCATCGTGTACGAACTGCGGGATCGTCCGGTCCCCGTCTACGCGTGGCTCAGGCCGGGGGAGCCGCCGCGCAGCCATTTCGAGCTGACTCGTCCGGTGGGTCCCGAGGCGGAGACGCCGTCGCTGGCCGTCGCACGCAGCGACACGCCGGATTTCCTGGAATGGTACGACCGGGTCGAACCCCTGGGCGCGGAACCTCTGCTCCGGCGCTGGAGCCGGGACCAGACATTCTACTTCTTCCGCGTCTCGGGCTGGCGGGCACCGTGAGCGGGCACAAAAGAAAGCGGCGGCCCGAAGGCCGCCGCCGTCGCGGGCGCGGGGCGGGGGATCCCCTAATGCATGCCCGCGAACAGTGTCATGCGCCCGGGGTCACTCCCACCAGGCGATGTCGGTGACCGTGCCGGAGACGCCTTCGATCTTGCCGGTCTCGGTGGCCGCGCCGGTCTCCAGGTTGACCTGGTAGAGCGTGCCGCCCGCCATCAGCCAGCCGGTGTTGCCGCCGTCGGCCGCCACGATGTTGAAGGCGGCGGGGGCCTCGACGTCCATGCCGAGTTCGCCGACGGTGTTCAGCACGCCGTCATTGGGCGGCGCCTGGGTGACCAGCGTGCCGGTCTCGCCGTCGATGTTGTACAGGGTGGTCGATTCCGCCTTGGAGCCATTCACCGAATTGGTATAGGCGCCGGCGATGATCATCGGCGTGCCGGACGCATTGGCGTCGCCATCCTTCCACTTGTGCGAGCCGTCGACGGTGACCTTGCCGTCATCGACGTTGACGCGGTGGCTGGTGCCGTCCGAGCCCATGATGCGCAGGCGGTCGGCCATCGGATTGAAGTCGACAGTCGCGACCACGCCGTCGGCAAGCTTGTCGGACAGCATCGATTTTTCCGTCGCCTTGCCGGAAGCCGGGTCGATGGTGACGATCGCTCCTGCCGCCGTCACGCCGTAGAGCATGCCGTCGGCGGGACGCACGTCGATGCCGACCAGGTTCTCGGCGCCGCTGACGGCCACGGTGTTCTGCACCTGCCAGTTCGAAGGATCGATAGTGACGATGGACTTGCCGTCCACCAGCGCGACCAGCGAGGCGGCGGAGGCGGCTGAGGCGAGCATCACGCCGGTCAGCGTCGCGGCGGAGGCGAGAAGCATGCGGTTGAGGGTCATCGTGGGTTCTCCCGTGTCAGGTCTCGATAAGCGGTGGCGGCTGGATGCCCGCCGTCCGCTTGCCATGGGGGAACACGAGGACCGCGTGCCGTGGATGCAGTGGGAGCAAAAAAATCTCCTGCATCCGGGCGCTGGGTCTGCGGTGTTGACCTTTCGAACCGAGTTAGCAAGGAAACCGAAAGGCGCTTATCGTGACGGCGCACGCAATCTTCGTGCGGGGGAGAGAGTTCAGGCCAGTGAACGACGCCAGACCGAGACAGACCGCGATGATCGACCACGCGGCGGCCCTGCGCGCCTGCGCGGCCGGCGACCGCGCCGCCTTGCGCGGCATCTACGAGCGGGAGGCGCCCGCCATGATCGGCGTGGCCCGTCGCATCGTGCGCCGCCGCGACATTGCCGAGGAGATCGTCCAGGACGCCTTCGTCCAGATCTGGCGCCGTGCGTCCGCCTACGACCCTGCGCTCGGCTCGGGGCGTGCGTGGATGTACACCATCGTCCGCAACCGCGCCCTCAACTGGATCAGGGACAACCGCCGCGAAGACACGGTGGACGACGAGACGCTCGGCATTCTCGCCGGCGCCGACGACAACCACGAGGACATCTTCGGGCGCCTCGGCGACTCCAGTGCGCTCCAGCGCTGTCTCGCCCGCCTCGATCCGCGCCGCCGCACCTCGATCCTGCTCGCCTATGTGGGCGGGCTCTCCCATGGCGAGATCGCGGGCCGTCTCGGCGTCCCGCTGGGCACCGTGAAGGCCTGGATCCGGCGCAGCCTCATCGCGCTGCGGGAGTGCCTGGCATGATCCGCGATCACGATGACGTCATCGCGCTGGCCGGCGAATACGTTCTGGGCCTGCTCGCAGAAGATGAGGTACGAGACGTCGAGGCCCGCCTTCCGGGAGACGCCGCGCTGCGGGAGGCGGTGGCGGACTGGCGCATGCGCTTCGAGGATCTCGACGCGGTTGCGGACCCGGTCGCGCCGTCTCCGGACCTGTGGAGCCGCATCGAGGCCGCGACCGCCGCGCCGGCGGTGCGTGACGCATCCGCTTCAGCCCGGTCCATGGCGCTGCACGCACAGCCGTCAGGGCGCTTCGCCGATATCTGGGCCAGCCTCGCATTCTGGCGTGGCGCCGGATTTGCGGGTGTCGCGGCCAGCATTGCCATGGCGGTGCTGCTGGCCGGCACCGTCGGCCAGCCCCAGTTGCAGCCTCAGGTCGTGGC
>JAEWEX010000203.1 GCA_023389135.1 Pseudomonadota bacterium
CTGATCAACCATCCGCTCGATTGCCCCATCTGCGACCAGGGCGGCGAATGCGACCTGCAGGACCAGGCCATGGCCTACGGGATCGACAAGAACCGCTACATCGAGAACAAGCGCGCCGTCGAGGACAAGCACATCGGGCCGCTGGTCAAGACGATCATGACGCGGTGCATCCATTGCACGCGCTGCGTCCGCTTCGTCTCGGAGGTCACGGGCGTCGCCGAGCTGGGCGCCATCGGGCGCGGCGAGGACATGGAGATCACGACCTATCTCGAGGCGGCCATGTCGTCCGAGCTGCAGGGCAACGTGATCGATCTGTGCCCCGTCGGCGCGCTGACGTCCAAGCCCTATGCCTTCAAGGCGCGGCCGTGGGAACTGTCCAAGACGGAGTCCGTGGACGTGATGGACGCGCTCGGCTCCGCGATCCGCGTCGACGCCCGCGGCCGCGAGGTCATGCGCATCCTGCCGCGCCTCAACGAGGACGTGAACGAGGAGTGGATCTCCGACAAGACCCGCTTCGTCTGGGACGGCCTCGGCGCGCAGCGGCTGGACCGGCCCTATGTCCGCGAGGGCGGACGGCTGAGGCCCGCGAGCTGGGTCGAGGCGCTGGAGGCGGCGGCTGCGCGGCTCAAGGCCGCGGAGCCCGCGCGCACCGGCGCCATCGCCGGCGACCTCGCCACTGTCGAGGAGATGTTCGCGCTGAAGGACCTCATGGGCCGCATCGGCTCGGGCAACATCGACTGCCGCCAGGACGGCGTCGCGCTCGATCCCGCCCACGGCCGGTCGAGCTACCTCTTCAACGCCACCATCGCGGGGATCGAGCAGGCCGATGCGCTGCTGATCATCGGCTCCAACCCGCGGCTTGAGGCGCCGGTCTTGAACGCGCGCATCCGCAAGCGCTGGCGGGCCGGCGGGTTCCCCATCGCGGTGGTCGGCGAGCCGGCCGACCTGACCTACGGCTACGAGCACATCGGCGCCGGTCCCGACACGCTGGCCGAACTCCTCGACGGCGGTCATTCGGTAATGGAGCGCCTCAAGGGCGCAAAGCGGCCGCTGGTGATCGTGGGGCAGGGCGCGCTCGCCCGGTCCGACGGCGGCGCGGTGCTGGCGCTGGCGGCGCGGCTCGCCCAGGCGATCGGCGCGGTCGCCGAGGGCTGGAACGGCTTCTCTATCCTTCACACGGCGGCCTCCCGCGTCGGTGGGCTCGACCTCGGCTTCGTGCCGGCGAAGGGCGGCCTGGATGTCGCCGGCATGCTGGCGCCCGGCGCGCTGGACGTGCTGTTCCTGCTGGGCGCGGACGAGGTGACCGTGCCGGATGGCGCCTTCACCATCTATATCGGCAGCCATGGCGACCGCGGCGCGCACCGCGCCGACGTCATCCTGCCGGGCGCCGCCTATACCGAGAAGTCGGGCCTCTACGTCAACACCGAGGGCCGGGTGCAGCGCGCCAACCGCGCCGCCTTCCCGCCGGGCGAGGCGCGCGAGGACTGGGCGATCCTCAGGGCGCTGTCGGAGCCGGCGGGACACAGGCTGCCCTATGACAGCCTGCCGGACCTGCGCCGCGCGCTGGTCGCCGCGCACCCGCATTTCGGCATGCTGGACGAGGTGTCGGCCGCAGATCCCGCGGGCGTCGCGGCCCTCGCCGGCCTCAAGGGCCGCACCCGCAAGGGCGCGTTCGCGCCGGCGGTGAGCGACTTCTACCTGACCAACCCGATCGCGCGCGCCTCCCGGGTCATGGCCGAGGTCAGCGCGCTCGCGGCGGCCCGGCAGACGCCGCAGGCGGCCGAGTGATGGAGCCTTCCATGGACCAGGGCGCGTCCCTCTCCGACTACCTGCTGGATGCCGCGATCCTCGTCGGCCAGAGCGTGCTGCTGCTCGTGGCGCTGCTGCTGATGGTGGCCTACCTGCTGCTGGCCGACCGCAAGATCTGGGCGGCGGTGCAGCTCCGGCGCGGGCCCAACGTGGTCGGGCCGTTCGGCCTGTTCCAGTCCTTCGCCGACCTGCTGAAGTTCGTGCTGAAGGAGCCGGTGCTGCCGGCGGGCTCCAACAAGGGCGTGTTCCTCCTGGCGCCGCTGGTGTCCGCCGTGCTCGCGCTCGCGGCCTGGGCCGTGGTGCCCGTGGCCGACGGCTGGGTGATCGCCGACATCAATGTCGGCATCCTCTACATCTTCGCGATCTCGTCGCTGGGCGTGTACGGCGTGATCATGGGCGGCTGGGCGTCCAACTCGAAATACGCCTTCCTCGGCGCGCTGCGCTCGGCGGCGCAGATGGTGTCCTACGAGGTCTCCATCGGCTTCGTGATCATCACGGTGCTGCTCTGCGTCGGCTCGCTGAACCTCACCGACATCGTGCTGGCGCAGGACACGCCCTGGGGCATGCTAGGATGGTTCTGGCTGCCGCTGTTCCCGATGTTCGTGATCTTCTTCATCTCGGCGCTGGCGGAGACCAACAGGCCGCCCTTCGACCTGCCCGAGGCCGAATCGGAGCTGGTGGCGGGCTTCATGGTCGAGTACGGCTCGACGCCGTACATGATGTTCATGCTCGGCGAGTATGTGGCCATCGTGACCATGTGCTCGCTGACCGTGATCCTGTTCATGGGCGGCTGGCTGTCGCCGATCCCGTTCGCGCCCTTCACCTGGCTGCCCGGCGTGTTCTGGTTCGTGTTCAAGGTCGTGCTGGTGTTCTCCATGTTCGCCATGGTGAAGGCGTTCGTTCCGCGCTACCGCTACGACCAGCTCATGCGGCTCGGCTGGAAGGTGTTCCTGCCGATCTCGCTGGCCTCCGTGGTGGTCGTGGCCGGCGTCCTGCATTTCATGGGCTGGGCGCCGGGGGCGGGGGGCTGAGAGTGGAACTCTCCGCCGGCTCCCTGATCGGCGCCGCCATCGGCCTCGCAGGCGCCGTGGTCGAGTGGCGGCTGGTGCTGCCGATGCTCGAGGACAAGCTGCGCGAGGGGGCGGCCGCGCGCGGCGAGGAGCCGGGGGAGGCGGAGCGGCGCATGGGCGTCGTCAGGCTCGGCTTCGGGCTCAGCGCGCTGGCGCTGCCGCTGGTCGGGTTCGTGATGGGAAGTTTCGTCGGCGCGCCGTGAGGCCGCGCCGCAACCGAGGACGAGAGAGCGATGCGCCTGGATCAAGCGGCGAAATCGGTGTTCCTGAAGGAGTTCGTCTCGGCGTTCTTCCTCTCGATGCGCTATTTCTTCAAGCCGAAGGCGACGCTGAACTACCCCTTCGAGAAGGGGCCGATCAGCCCGCGCTTCCGCGGCGAGCACGTGCTGCGGCGCTATCCCAACGGGGAGGAGCGCTGCATCGCGTGCAAGCTGTGCGAGGCCATCTGCCCGGCGCAGGCCATCACCATCGAGGCCGGCCCGCGCCGCAACGACGGCACCCGGCGCACCACGCGCTACGACATCGACATGGTGAAGTGCATCTATTGCGGCTTCTGCCAGGAGGCGTGCCCGGTGGATGCCATCGTCGAGGGACCGAACTTCGAGTTCGCGACCGAGACCCGCGAGGAGCTCTACTACGACAAGGAGCGCCTGCTGGCGAACGGCGACCGCTGGGAGCGGGAGATCGCGCGGCGGCTCGCGCTCGATGCGCCCTACCGGTGAGCGCGGGTGGACGCCGCACGGCGCACGGCATAAGGAACGGCCGTCCCCTCCGAGGGGCGGAAAGGGGTTTTTGGGAATGAACCTGGCGTCAGCCTTCTTCTACCTGTTCGCGAGCGTCGTCGTGGCCTCGGGATTCATGGTGATCGCGTCGCGGAACCCGGTCCATTCCGTGCTGTTCCTGATCCTCGCCTTCGTGAACGCCGCCGGGCTGTTCCTGCTGCTGGGCGCGGAGTTCCTGGCGATGATCCTGATCGTGGTCTACGTCGGCGCCGTGGCCGTGCTGTTCCTGTTCGTGGTGATGATGCTGGACGTCGACTTCGCCGGGCTCCGGCAGGGCTTCCTGCAATACCTGCCCATCGGGGCGCTGGTGGGCCTGATCGTCCTGGTCGAGCTGGTGCTCGTGGTCGGCGCCTGGGTCGTGTCGCCGGACGCGCCGGCGCTCGCCGCCGCGCCGCTGGCGGAGGGCGTCACCAACACCGAGGCCATCGGCCGGGTGCTCTATACCGAGTTCCTCTATTTCTTCCAGGCGTCCGGCATGGTGCTGCTGGTCGCCATGATCGGCGCCATCGTGCTGACGCTGCGGCACAAGCAGGGCGTCAGGCGGCAGGACATCGCGGCCCAGGTGGCGCGCAGCAAGGCCGCCGGCATGCGCCTCCAGGACGTGAAGCCCGGGCAGGGCGGCTGAGGAGCACACGAGATGGACGTCGGCCTCAGCCATTACCTCGTCGTTGCGGCGATCCTGTTCACGCTCGGCGTGTTCGGCATCTTCCTCAACCGCAAGAACGTCATCGTCATCCTGATGTCGGTCGAGCTGCTGCTGCTCGCGGTCAACATCAACCTCGTGGCGTTCTCCAGCTTCTCGGGCGACCTGGTCGGCCAGGTGTTCGCGCTGCTGGTGCTCACCGTCGCCGCCGCCGAGGCCGCCATCGGGCTCGCCATCCTCGTCGTCTTCTTCCGCAACCGCGGCTCCATCGCGGTGGACGACATCAACATGATGAAGGGCTGACGGGCGGCCATGTATCACGCGATCGTCTTCCTGCCGCTGCTGGGCGCCATCATCGCCGGCGCCATCGCGCTGGTGGGCGCCTACCGACTGCGCGCGGCCGAGCGTCCGGCGGCCCACGGGCACGGCCACGCCCACGCCCATGGCCATGCCCATGTCAGCCATCACGATGCCCGCCATGACGATCACGGCCACGGCCATGCGCCGGAATTTCCCGCTGCGCCGGGCGCGCGGCCGGCGGAGTTCGTGACCACCGGCTTCCTGATGGTGGCGGCGGTTCTGTCGTGGGTGGCGTTCTTCGACGTCACCGGCGGCGACGGCGCGACCCGGGTCCAGGTGCTGCGGTGGATGACGTCCGGCGACCTGGTAATCGACTGGGCGTTCCGCATCGACAGCCTGACGGTGGTCATGCTGGTGGTGGTGAACACGGTGTCCGCGCTCGTGCACCTCTACTCCATGGGCTACATGCACGAGGATCCGCAGCGGCCGCGGTTCTTCTGCTACCTGTCGCTGTTCACCTTCGCGATGCTGATGCTGGTGACGTCGGACAACCTGGTGCAGATGTTCTTCGGCTGGGAGGGCGTCGGTCTCGCCTCCTACCTGCTGATCGGTTTCTGGTTCAAGAAACCGTCGGCCAACGCCGCCGCCATCAAGGCCTTCGTGGTCAACCGCGTCGGCGATTTCGGCTTCCTTCTCGGCCTGTTCGGCGTGTTCGTGCTGTTCGGCTCGGTCGGGTTCGAGACCATCTTCGCCGAGGCACCCGGCCAGGCGGACGCCACCATGCGGTTCCTCGGCTGGGCAGAGGCCCATGCGATGACGGTGATCTGCCTGCTGCTGTTCATGGGGGCCATGGGCAAGTCGGCGCAGTTCCTGCTGCACACCTGGCTGCCGGACGCCATGGAGGGCCCGACGCCGGTCTCCGCGCTGATCCACGCCGCCACCATGGTGACGGCGGGCGTGTTCATGGTGGCGCGGCTGTCGCCCCTGTTCGAGCTGGCGCCGGTGGCACTGGCGGTCGTGGTCTTCATCGGCGCGACCACGGCGTTCTTCGCCGCCACCGTCGGCCTGGTGCAGAACGACATCAAGCGCGTGGTCGCCTACTCGACCTGCTCGCAGCTCGGCTACATGTTCGTGGCGCTGGGGGTCGGGGCCTATTCCGCCGGAGTGTTCCACCTGTTCACCCACGCCTTCTTCAAGGCGCTGCTGTTCCTGGGCTCCGGCGCGGTGATCCACGCCATGCACCACGAGCAGGACATCCGCCGCATGGGCGGGCTGAAGAAGTTCATCCCGTTCACGTACTGGATGATGGTCATCGGCACGCTGGCGCTGACCGGCTTCGGCATCCCGACCGTGATCGGCACCGCGGGCTATTATTCCAAGGACGCCATCATCGAGTCCGCCTTCGCGGCGGAGGGCGGCGTCGCGGTCTATGCCTTCTGGCTGACGCTGATCGCGGCCGGCCTCACCTCGTTCTATTCCTGGCGTCTGATCTTCCTGACGTTCCACGGCACGCCGCGGGCGTCGCTGGAGACGCTGAAGCACGCCCACGAGGCGCCCAAGGTCATGCTGATTCCGCTGGCCGTTCTGGCGGTCGGTGCGCTGTTCGCCGGCATGGCGTTCTACGGCGGCTTCCTGGGCGACGGCTACGCGTCGTTCTGGAAGGGCACGCTCGGCGGCGGCGACCATCCCGAGATCATCGAGGCGATGCACCACGTGCCGCTGGCGGTGAAGCTTGCGCCGTTCTTCATGATGGCGGGCGGGTTCGCGGTGGCGTGGTGGTTCTACATCGCCGATCCCAAGGCCCCGGCGGCGCTGGCGCGGCGGCACGACCTGCTCTACCGCTTCCTGCTCAACAAGTGGTACTTCGACGAACTCTACGACGCGATCTTCGTGCGTCCCGCGAAGTGGCTCGGCCGCTTCCTGTGGAAGAAGGGCGACGGCTGGCTGATCGACGGCTTCGGCCCCGACGGCGTCTCCAGCCGGGTGATCGACGTGACCAACCGTGTCGTGCGGCTGCAGACCGGCTTCGTCTACCACTATGCCTTCGCCATGCTGATCGGCGTCGCGGCGCTGTTCACCTGGTTCATGTTCGCCGGCTGAGGATCCGCAAGAAATGATCGACTGGCCGATCCTCTCCGTCGTCACCTTCCTGCCGCTGCTGGGCGCGGCGTTCATCCTCGTCGTGCGCGGCGACGACGAGATCGCGCGCCGCAACGCGCGTCACGTGGCGCTGTGGACCACGCTCGCCACCTTCCTGGTCTCGCTGCTGCTGCTGGTGGAGTTCGACGCCAACGAGACCGGCTTCCAGTTCGTAGAGCAGACCGAGTGGCTGGGCGGCACCATCACCTACCACATGGGCGTGGACGGGCTGTCGGTGCTGTTCGTGGTGCTGACCACCTTCCTGATGCCGATCTGCGTGCTGGCGAGCTGGCAGTCCATCGAGGTCAGGGTCAAGGAGTACATGGTCGCGTTCCTCGTGCTGGAGACGCTGATGATCGGCGTGTTCTGCGCACTGGATCTGGTGCTGTTCTACCTGTTCTTCGAGGGCGGCCTGATCCCGATGTTCCTGATCATCGGCATCTGGGGCGGCAAGCGGCGGGTCTACGCCTCCTTCAAGTTCTTCCTCTACACGCTGCTGGGCTCGGTGCTGATGCTGCTCGCCATCATGGCGATGTACTGGCAGGCCGGCACCACCGACATCGTGGCGCTGCTGGAGCATGATTTCCCCGCCGGGATGCAGACCTGGCTGTGGCTGGCGTTCTTCGCCTCGTTCGCGGTGAAGATGCCCATGTGGCCGGTCCACACCTGGCTTCCCGACGCGCATGTGGAGGCGCCGACGGCGGGCTCCGTGATCCTCGCCGCCATCCTGCTGAAGATGGGCGGCTACGGCTTCCTCAGGTTCTCGCTGCCGATGTTCCCGCTGGCGTCGGCGGATTTCGCGCCGCTGGTGTTCACGCTGTCGGTGGTGGCCATCATCTACACCTCGCTGGTGGCGCTGATGCAGGAGGACATCAAGAAGCTGATCGCCTATTCGTCGGTCGCCCATATGGGTTTCGTGACCATGGGCATCTTCACCATGACCGAGCAGGGCGTTCAGGGCGCGCTGTTCCAGATGATCAGCCACGGCTTCATCTCGGGCGCGCTGTTCCTGTGCGTGGGCGTGGTCTACGACCGGCTGCACACCCGCGAGATCGCCGCCTATGGCGGGCTGGTCAACCGAATGCCGCTCTACGCCGCGGTGTTCATGGTGTTCACCATGGCCAATGTCGGCCTGCCGGGCACGTCGGGCTTCGTCGGCGAGTTCCTGACCCTGCTGGCGGCGTTCGAGGCCAACACCTGGGTCGCGTTCTTCGCCACCACCGGCGTCATCCTCTCGGCGTGCTACGCGCTGTGGCTCTACCGCAAGGTGGTATTCGGCCCGATCGAGAAGCAGTCGCTGCGCGAGATGACCGACCTCAACGGCCGCGAGATGGCGATCCTGGCGCCTCTGGTGGTGCTCACCATCCTGTTCGGCGTCTGGCCGGTGCCGATCCTCGACGCCACGGCGACCTCCGTCGACAACCTCGTCACCAACACCGCCGCGGCGATCCAGGCGGCCTCCGACGCCGCGCTCGCCGCCCGCTGACCGCTCGCGAGACACCGACCATGATGACCGCCGTCCCCGACCTCGCACCGGCCGCCCCGGAGATCCTGCTCGCCGTCGGCGCGCTGGCGCTGGTGCTGTTCGGGGCGTTTCGCGGAGAGCGCGACGGCCACATCGTCAACGGCGTGGCCATCGCGCTGCTGGTGGCGGCGGGCGCGCTCGTGCTGTGGCTGCCGACCGGGCCCATCGAGACCTTCGGCGGCAGCTTCATCATCGACGGCTATGGCCGTTTCCTGAAGGTGCTGACGCTGATCGGCGCCATCGGCGCGGTGGCCCTCAGCATCAACTTCATGCGGGTGGAGAAGCTCGAGCGGTTCGAATATTCCATCCTGATCGTGCTGGCCACGCTCGGCATGATGATGATGATCTCGGCCAACGACCTGATCGCGCTCTATCTGGGGCTCGAGCTGCAGTCGCTGTCGCTCTATGTCATCGCCGCGTTCCATCGCGACAATGTCCGCTCGTCGGAGGCGGGGCTGAAGTACTTCGTGCTGGGGGCGCTGTCGTCCGGCATGCTGCTCTACGGCTGCTCGCTCATCTACGGCTTCACCGGCACCGTGTCGTTCGACGGCATCGCGCAGGTGGCGGCGGGCGAGCCCTCGATCGGCCTCGTGTTCGGAATCGTGTTCCTGTTCGCGGGCCTTGCCTTCAAGGTCTCCGCCGTGCCCTTCCACATGTGGACGCCGGACGTCTACGAGGGTGCGCCGACGCCGGTCACGGCGTTCTTCGCCGCCGCCCCCAAGGTCGCCGCCATGGCGATCTTCACGCGGGTCGCCATGACCGCGTTCCCGGGCGCCACCGACGCCTGGCAGCAGATCGTGGTTTTCATCTCCATCGCGTCCATGGTGCTCGGCGCCTTCGCCGCCATCGGCCAGCGCAACATCAAGCGGCTGATGGCGTATTCCTCCATCGGCCATGTCGGGTTCGCGCTGGTCGGCCTCGCCTCCGGCACCGAGGCCGGCGTGCAGGGCGTCCTGATCTACCTTGCCATCTACCTGGCCATGACGCTGGGCACCTTCGCCTGCATCGTCTCCATGCGCGGCAAGGACGGCATGGTGGAGGAGATCGACGACCTCGCCGGGCTCGCCCGCACGCGGCCGGCGATGGCGTTCGTGCTGGCCATGCTGCTGTTCTCGCTGGCCGGCATCCCGCCGCTGGCGGGTTTCTTCGCCAAGTTCTACGTGTTCCTGGCCGCCATCGAGGCCGGCCTTTACGCGCTGGCGGTGATCGGCGTGGTCGCGAGCGTGGTGGGCGCGTTCTATTACCTGCGCATCATCAAGCTGATCTATTTCGATGAGCCGCGCGCGTCGTTCGAGCCGATGCCCGCCGAGGTGAAGGCGGTGCTGGGCGTCGCCGGGGCCTTCACGGTGCTGTTCTTCATCTATCCGGCGCCGCTCACGGCGGCCGCCGCGGCGGCCGCCAGAAGCCTCTTCTGAGATGGCGTTCTCGCTGGGGCCCCGCTCCTCGGCCGCCGGTCACCGGCTCGCCTCCTACGACGAGATCGGTTCGACCAACGCCGAGGCCATGGCGCGCGGCCGTTCCGGCGATCCCGGCGGACTGTGGGTCGCGGCGCGCAACCAGACGTCGGGCCGCGGGCGACGGGGCAGGCCATGGGCGACGCCGTCCGGAAACCTCGCGGCGAGCTATCTGACCGTGACCGAGGTGTCTCCCGCGATGGCGGCCACGCTCGGCTTCGTGGCCGGACTTGCGCTGGACGATGCGCTGTCGGTCACGGTGCCGGGCCTCACCTCGCGCATGGCGCTCGATGCGGCCCAGGGCGAGGGCAGGGCGCGCCTCGCCCTGAAATGGCCCAATGACGTGCTGGCCGACGGCGCCAAGCTCGCCGGCATCCTGCTGGAGGCCGAGCCGCTGGACGCCGCGCGGGTGGCGGTGGTGGTGGGCATCGGCGTAAACGTCGTGTCGGCGCCGGCGGGAACGCCCTATCCCGCCACGTCGCTGGATGCGCTGGGCGCGTCGGTCACGGCGGAGGTTCTGTTCGAGGCGCTGTCGGACGCCTGGGCCGCCTTCGCCGCGCGCTGGGACGAGGGCCGCGGGCTGCCGGACATACGGCGGCTGTGGCTCGCGCGGGCGGCAGGCATCGGCCAGCCGGTGGCGGTGCGCGTCGACGGCCGTGTGATCCGCGGCACGTTCGAGACCATAGACGATGGCGGCCGGCTGGTGGTGCGCACCGAGGCCGGCCATACCGAGACGATCGCGGCGGGCGAGGTGCATTTCGGCACCGTCGCCACCGCCATGGAGGCATGATGTCGAAGGCCGAAGAAGATCTCGTATTCGTTCCGCTCGGCGGGGTGGGCGAGATCGGCATGAATCTCGGCCTTTACGGCCTCGGCCGCGAGGGCCAGCGCAAATGGCTGATGGTCGATTGCGGGGTGACCTTCGGCGACCCGGCGGTCACGCCCGGCGTCGACCTGATCCTGCCCGACACCGCCTTCATCGAGAAGGAACGCAAGAATCTGGTCGGCATCGTGCTGACCCATGCCCACGAGGACCATTTCGGGGCGCTGCTCGACCTGTGGCCGCGCTTCAAGGTGCCGGTGGCCGCCACACCGTTCGCGGCGGCGCTGCTGGAGGCCAAGCGCCTGGGCGAGCACGGCTCCCCCGCGCCGCGGCCGGACATGCGCATCGTGCCGCCGGGCAGCCGGATCACGCTCGGCCCGTTCGACGTGGAGTTCGTGCCGGTCGCCCATTCGATCCCCGAGGCCAATGCGCTGGCGATCCGCACCCGGTTCGGCCTGGTGGTCCATACCGGCGACTGGAAGCTCGACCCCACCCCGGCGCTGCCGCCGGGCACCGACGAGAAGCGGCTGCGGGAACTGGGCGAGGAGGGCGTGGTCGCCGTCGTCGCCGACAGCACCAACGCGGTGCGCGAGGGGCGCTCCCCGTCGGAGGCGGAGGTCGGCGCGGTGATCGCCGACCTGATCCGCAGCGCGCCGAGGCGCGTCGCTGTCACCACATTCGCCTCCCATGTGGGCAGGCTGAGGATCGTGGCGGAGGCGGCCATGGCCGCGGACCGGCAGGTGGTGGTGGTCGGCCGCGCCATGGACCGCTCCATAACGGTGGCGCGCGAGACCGGCTATCTCGACGGCATCCCGGAATTCCTGAACGCCCGCAACTACGGCTACCTGCCGCCGGAGCGCACGGTGCTGCTGCTGACCGGCAGCCAGGGCGAGGCCCGCGCCGCGCTGTCGCGCATCGCCGAGGACGACCATCCCGAGATCGCGCTGTCGCGGGGCGACCGCGTGATCTTCTCCTCGCGTGCGATCCCCGGCAACGAGAAGGGCATCAACCGCATCGTCAACGGCCTGATCACCCGCGGCATCGAGGTGGTCACCGACCGCAACGCGCTGGTGCACGTCTCCGGCCATCCGCGCCGCGACGAGATCCGCGAGTTCTATTCCTGGCTGAAGCCCGCAGCGCTGGTGCCGGTGCATGGCGAGGCGCTGCATCTCCACGAGCATGCGCTGCTCGGCCGCGAGATCGGCATCGGCGCGGTGGTGGAGGCCGCCAACGGCAAGGTGGTGCGCCTCGCGCCGGGGCGCCCGGAGGTCGTCGACAACGCGCCCACCGGCCGGCTGCACAAGGACGGGCGGCTGCTGCTGTCCGACAAGGACCCGGCGCTGGCGGAGCGCCGGCGGCTGGCGGTCGCGGGCGTGGTGGTCATCGCCATCGCGCTGGGCGCCAAGGGCGAGGT
>JAEWEX010000205.1 GCA_023389135.1 Pseudomonadota bacterium
TCGTAGACATGGACGTCGAGGTCCGGCCATTCGGTCTGGCGCCAGCGCTCCAGCCACGCCGCCATGCGCTCCGCGCCGCCGCTGGTGGTGGTGACCAGATAGCGCGTGGCGGCGAGGCGGCCGACAATGCCGTCGTCGATCACGAACCCGGCTTCGTCCAGGAACAGCACGTACCGCGTTCCGCCGATGCCGAGGCCCGCGATGTCGGTCGCCGCGACGCGGTCGATGAAGGTCGCGGCGTCCGGCCCGTCCACCAGGAACTTGCCGAGCGTCGAGGCGTCCATGATGCCGCAGCCGGTGCGCGCCGCCAGCGTCTCGCGGCGCACCGCGTCCTCCTGGCTCTCCGCCGCGCGCGGGTAGCAGGCGGGCCGCCGCCACAGGCCGACGGGTTCGGTCGGCGGGCTCGATGCCGCCATGGCCGCCTCCAGCGGCGAGCGCCGCCGCGCGAGATAGCCGTCGCCGCGCCGCGGCCCGGCGATGACGCCGAAGGTCACCGGCGCATAGGGCGGGCGGAAGGTGGTGTGCGCCGCCGCCTCCGGCGCCTCGCCCTTGATGCGCGACAGGATCAGCGCCGTGTTGGCGCCCCCGGTCTTGCCCTGGTCCGGGGCCATTCCGGCCGTGGTGTAGCGCTTGGCGTGCTCGGGCGAGGCGTAGCCCTCCCGCACCGCCAGCGCCAGGTCGGCCACGGTGACGTCGTTCTGGAAGTCGACGAAGGCGCGCATCTCGTCGCTGCGGCGCGGGTTGTCCGGCAGCATGCCGATGACCTCGGCCGGCGGATCCTGCGTGATCTCGACCGTGGGGCGCGGATGCGGCGGGGCCGCCTCGCCGCGGACATGGCCCGCCGCGCGGTCGCCGGCGGCGTAGCCGTCCGACAGCGCGGACACCGCGTCGAAACGGCCGTTGGCGCCGCCCGCGGCGAACACGCCCGCCGGCATCGCGCCGGGCCTGAAGGCGCCGATGCCCTCGTCGAACACCAGCCGCGCGCCGAGCTGGCCCGCCAGCTGGGCGGCCGGGCTCCATCCCCCCGACATCAGCACCGTGTCGCACAGGATCTCGCGCGTGGTGGCGGGCCCCTCGATGGTCAGCCTGTTCTGCACGCGGATGCCGTCGATGGATGCGCCGCCCCAGACGGTGCGCGCCTCCAGCGGCGCCGAGCCCAGGGTCACCGGCAGTCCGGTCGCCTTGCCGATATCGGCCAGCGACGAGTTGGGGAACAGCCTCAGGTCGACGATGCGCTCCACGTCGACGCCGGCGGCGCGCAGGTCCATGGCGGTGCGGTAGCCCTCGTCGCCGGAGGTGGCGACCACCACCGTGTCGCCCGGCGCCACGCCGTAGCGCCGCAGGTGCAGCCGCGCCGCCGTGGCCAGCATGATGCCCGGGCGGTCGTTCTCCGGGAACACCAGCGGCTTCTCGTGCGCGCCGGTGGCGATCACGGTCGCCCGCGCGCGCAGCTTCCACAGCCGCTCGGCCGGCGCGGGCAGGCCGCCGCGCGGCGCCGATGTCGGCCGCAGCCGCTCCACGATCCAGGCATGGCCGTGGCCGTACAGGCCGGCGACGGTGGCGTCGGGCAGGAGGTGGACGTTGGGCAGCGCCGCCAGCGCCGCCACCCGGCCGCGCACCCACTCCAGCACCGGCCGTCCCTCGATGGCGCCGTCATAGCCGTCGGCGATGCCGCCGAGCCGCGGGTTCTCGTCGGCGAGGAGCACGGTCAGGCCCTGCGCGGCGGCAGCCTCCGCGGCCGCGAGGCCCGCCAGCCCGCCGCCCGCCACCAGCACGTCCACCGCAAGCTGGACATGCTCGTAGCGGTCGGGATCGGAGCCTTCCGGCGCGCGGCCGAGGCCCGCCATGGCGCGGATCAGCCGCTCGTAGCGCGGCCACAGCCGCGCCGGCGCCTTGAAGGTCTTGTAGTAGAAGCCGGCGGGCAGCAGCGGCCTGATGCGGTCTGCCAGCGAGCCCCAGTCGCGGTCGAGCCGGGGGAACCGGTTCTGGCTCTCCGCCACCATTCCGGGCGTGATCGGCACCATGGTGGCGCGCAGGTTCGGCGTCCGCGACGGACCCTCGCCCACGGACACCAGCGCATTGGGCTCCTCCGAGCCGATGCCGAGGATGCCGCGCGGCCGGTGCAGCTTGAACGAGCGCGCCACCACGCGGCGGCCATTGGCCATCAGCGCGCTCGCCAGCGTGTCGCCCTCCAGGCCCGACAGCCGCGCGCCGTCGAAGCGGAAGTCCACCGTGCGCGCGCGGTCGATCAGCCGGCCGAAACGCGGATCGCCGGCGGCGACGCGGTGGGGCAGGTGGTCCTTGTCGGTCACGACGCCTCCGCGGCGGGCGGTTCGGGCATGGGCTCGTCCAGCCCGTAGGTGGCGGCCAGCGCGCCGGTGCCGGCATGCCGAAGCGCGGCAAACCAGGTCTGGCATCCGGCGCGGCACCACCACAGCTCGCGGGTCCAGCCGCAGGCGTGCCCGGACGGGTGGAGATAGGCGTCGAGCGCCACCGCGTCGGCATGGGCCGAGCCGGTGGACGCGGGCCGCTCCGCATGCGCGTCGCCGCCGTGGACGAACTCGGTCTCGTCGGTCGCGATCCCGCAGGCGGGACAGGTGATCAGGAGCATCGGCCGGTCCCTCAGTGCGCCACCGCGGCGGCGGCGCCCTCGTCGATGACGCGGCCGGCGCGGAACCGGTCGAGCGCGAACGGCGCGGTGATGTCGTCGGGCCGCCCGGCCGCCAGCGAGGCGGCGAACGCCGTGCCCGAACCGGGGATGGCCTTGAAGCCGCCCGTGCCCCAGCCGCAATTGACCCAGAGACCCTCCGGTCCCACGGGCCCGATGAT
>JAEWEX010000301.1 GCA_023389135.1 Pseudomonadota bacterium
GGATGCATCCGCATGACCAATGACGACGTGATGGACCTGTACAGCCGCGTGCCGGTCGGCGCGACCGTGGTGGTTCGCTAGCCGCGTCGGCCGAGGATCGCCCCGCCGCCTGCCGGCGGCGTGGCGGCCTCTCGCAATTGCCGGGCGGTCCGCTTACTCTCGCGCCGACCGAGCGCGAGCGAACCGATGACCGCCCACATCACCTCCCCTGCCTTCAAGGAAAACGCGCACCGGGCGCTGGGCGACGCCCAGTTGCAGCGGGCGCTGGGAAATGTCGAGAAGGGCTTCATCGGCAAGCGCGCCAAGGCGGCGGCAAAGCTGCCCGAGTTCGAGGAGCTGCGCGACGCCGCGCGCGACATCAAGAACCACACGCTGGCGCATCTCGACCTCTATATCGATGCCTATGCCGAAAAGGTCGAGGCGGCCGGCGGCCATGTCCATTTCGCCCCCACCGCGGCGGACGCCCGCAAGGTGGTGCTCGACATCTGCCGGCGCGTCGGCGCCCGGACGGTCACCAAGGGCAAGTCCATGATCTCCGAGGAGATCGCGCTCAACGCCCATATCGAGGCGGCCGGGCTGGAGGCGGTGGAGACCGACCTCGGCGAATACATCATCCAGCTGCGCGGCGAGACGCCCAGCCACATCATCGCGCCGGCGGTGCATCTCAACAAGGACCAGGTCGAGGCCGACTTCCGCCGGGTGCACACGGACCTGCCGAGGGAGCGCAACCTCGAAGAGCCGGCGTCGCTGCTGGGCGAGGCGCGGGAGGTGCTTCGCGAGCGCTTCCTCGCCGCCGATGTGGGCATCACCGGCGCAAATTTCCTGATCGCGGAGACCGGCACCTCGGTCATCGTCACCAACGAGGGCAATGGCGACCTGACCCAGATCCTGCCGAAGGTCCACATCGTGCTGGCCTCCATCGAAAAGCTGGTGCCGACGCTGGAGGACGTGTCCCAGATCCTGCGCGTGCTGGCGCGGTCCGCCACCGGCCAGGACATCTCCGTCTACACCACCTTCTCCACCGGTCCCCGGCGGCCGGGCGACCTGGACGGCCCGGCCGAGTATCACGTCATCCTGCTGGACAACGGCCGCTCCTCCATGCTCGGCGGCCAGTTCCAGGACATGCTGCGCTGCATCCGCTGCGGCGCTTGCATGAACCATTGTCCGGTCTATCACGCGGTCGGCGGCCACGCGTATGGCTGGGTCTATCCGGGCCCCATGGGCGCCGTGCTGACGCCGTCGCTGATCGGCGTCGACAAGGGCGGACACCTGCCCAACGCCTCGACCTTCTGCGGGCGCTGCGAAAGCGTGTGCCCGGTCCGCATCCCCCTGCCGAAGCTGATGCGCCACTGGCGCGAGCGCGAGTTCGAGCGCGGGCTCGCCCCGGCGACCATGCGCACCGGCCTCTCGTTCTGGGGCTTCTTCGCCCGGCGGCCGCGGCTCTACCGGCTCGCGACCGGGCTCGCCATGCGGGCGCTCTCGCTGGCCGGCCGCGGCAGGGGCCGCTTCCGCTCGCTGCCGCTGGCGTCGGGCTGGACCGGCCATCGCGACTTCCCGGTGCCGGAGGGCCAGACCTTCCAGGCCCGCTGGAGCCGGGAAAAGTCCCGCCGCCGATGACGCCGCCGATCCTGACCGCGCGGACGTTCCTCGCCCATGCGGGCGACCTCGACGCCGGCCCGGGACTGCTGGGCTGGCTTGCATGCAGCGAGTTGCATGAGGTCCTGAACGCCAAGGCGCGCCGCGACGGCTGGTTCGAGAACGACGCCGACGCCGCCCTGCGCTGCATCCTGCTGGACCGCGACGACGGCCCGCAGCGACGGCCCGACTTCGTCCGGCTGTGCAAGAGGATCGGCCTTCCTCTCGACGATACGCCGGGGCTGGTCCTGTTCGCGGAGGCCGAGGCCACCGACATCGTGGTGGCGCACTTCCAGCGCCACGACCATGGCGAGGCGGTGGACGCCATGCGGCGGGGCATCCTGCAGGCTGCCCGCGAGGCGGTTTCCCGCTCGGGCCTCGCCGATGAGGATGATGTCCGGCCAGCGCCGGCGCGCCGGGCGGACGCCATCGCGCTGGTGTATGATGCCGTCAAGCGCGGGCCCGACCGCCGCCACATCCGGCGGGTCAGGGCCGCCACAAGCCTTCTCACCGCCGCCAGGCTCGCGGCCTCGTTCGACGGACATACGCCATGATGACGCCCCGCCAGCAGGTGCTCGCCTCCATCCGCCGGTCGCTGGGCGTGACCGGCGAGGAAGGCACGCGCCGCATGGAGGTCGACCGTCGGCTGTCGGAGGCTCCCAAGGGGCTGGTGCCGACCCGCGGGCACCGCCCCCCGGAAGAGCGCGTCAGGCTGTTCCGGGAGATGGCCGAGGGCGTCCAGGCCAGCGTCGACGAGGTGGCAGACCCCCGCGACGTCCCCGCCGCGATCTCGGCCTATCTGCGCAACCACAACCTGCCGCAACGCCTGCGGCGCGGCGCCGACACAAGGCTCGCCGGCCTGCCCTGGGCCGACACCCCGCTGGACGTGTCGGAAGGCCCCTCCGACGGCTCCGACGAAGTGGCGGTGAGCCACGCCTCGGGCGGCGTCGCCGAGACCGGCACGCTCGTCATGGTGTCCGGGCCGGAGAATCCCTCGACCCTGAATTTCCTGCCGGACACGCATGTGGTGGTGGTGGACGCCCGCGAAATCGCCGGCGATTATGAGGCCGTGTGGGACCGGCTGCGCGCGCGCTACGGCAAGGGCCTGCTGCCGCGCACGGTCAACTGGATCACCGGTCCCTCGCGCTCGGGCGACATCGAGCAGACCATCCTGCTCGGCGCCCACGGCCCCCGCCGCCTGCACATACTGGTGGTGGGAAAGCCCTGACCCTCGCAGCGCCCCTTCATTGAAGGAGACATTCGATGCCCGATCCAAGGAAGCGTCCACCCGGCGGCGACGACCGCAGCAAGGCCGAGAAGTCGAAGGATCTCGACGAGGAGCTGGACGAGAGCTTCCCCGCAAGCGATCCACCGAGCGCGACCCAGCCCGGCGGCGGCGTCACCGGCACGGAAGTCAAGACGGACGACGGCAAGAAGCGCTGATCGCGCCCGGCGACGACGCGCGGTTCGCCGTGGCGCAGGGGTTCGATGGAATGACCGGGCCGATCGCGGAACAGGCGGCCGGCGGCAGACGTTCTACCCCGCGACAAGGAGTGGAGAACGACCATGCCAGACACGAACAACCGTCCCGCGCCGGGCAAGGGCGACAAGCCGATCAAGCCCCTGACCAAGCAGGAAAAGTCCGACGAGCTCGACGAGGAGCTGGACGAGACCTTCCCCGCCAGCGATCCCCCCGCGTCGACCCAGCCCGGAAGCGGCATCACCGGGACCGAGGTCAGGAAAGAAAAGCGCTGAGGTCGCAGACGCCGCCGCCGGCGGCGTCACCTCACCCCGCCTTGGCCTCGCGCCGGCGGGCATGCAGGACGAACTCGGTGTAGCCGTTCGGCTGCTCGCGCCCCTTGAAGACGAGATCGCACGCCGCCTTGAACGCCGGGCCGTCATAGCCCGGCGCCATCGGCGTGTAGGCGGCGTCGCCGGCGTTCTGCCGGTCCACCACTTCGGCCATGCGCTTCATGGTCTCCATCACCCGGTCCTCGCTGACGACGCCGTGGCGCAGCCAGTTCGCGATGTGCTGGCTGGAAATGCGCAGCGTCGCGCGGTCCTCCATCAGGCCGACGTCGTGGATGTCGGGCACCTTCGAGCAGCCGACGCCCTGGTCGATCCAGCGCACCACATAGCCGAGGATGCCCTGGCAGTTGTTGTCCAGCTCCTGCGCGACGTCGTCGGGCGCCCAGTTGGACCGCGACACCGGGATGGTCAGGATATCGCCGAGCTTCGCCGTCTCGCGGGAGGCGATTTCCTTCTGGCGCTCGAACACGTCCGTGTCGTGGTAGTGCAGCGCATGCAGGGTGGCGGCGGTGGGCGACGGCACCCAGGCGGTGTTGGCGCCGGCCTTGGGGTGCCCGCCCTTCTGGGCCAGCA